>JBGASH010000123.1:0-9590 GCA_044229775.1 Bacteroidia bacterium | reverse complement strand
CCTCTTACGAAAAAAGTTTGGAGCGCGAAAAACTGGTTTGTAAATGGCTGGATGAGATCAAAAACGACGCTCAGGAAATTTATCTGGTGGGTGATGTTTTTGATTTTTGGTTTGAGCATAAGCACTCGATCCCGAAAGGATTTGTAAGGTTATTGGGCAAATTGGCCGAGTTAACCGATAGTGGCATAAAGATTAGTTTGTTTGCAGGTAACCACGATATGTGGATGAAAAACTATTTACCTAAGGAGCTGAACGTGGCAGTGCATTACGAACCCGTTACCCGCGAGTATAATGGAAAGAAATTTTTAATTGGCCATGGTGATGGTTTGGGTCCCGGCGATCACAAATATAAACTCCTTAAGAAAATATTTGCCTCCAAATTTTGTCAATGGTGGTTTGCGCGATTGCATCCGAATTTATCGTTCGGAATCGCCAATTACTTCAGTAAAAAGAGCAGGGCAGCTACCGGAAACGCCGATGATAAGTTTTTAGGAAACGAGAATGAATGGCTTTTTATTTATTGTAAAGAGTATTTAAAACAACATCCTTGCGATTATTTTATTTTTGGTCATAGGCATTTAGCTTTAGAGTTAAATGTTGAGAACAAAGCCACTTATATTAATTTGGGCGATTGGCTTAAGTATAATAGCTATGCGGTTTTTGACGGTGCTAAGCTTGAGTTGAAATACTACAAGAAATAAATTTTTCCACCCCGTCTGCCTCCGGCAGCCACCCCCGCCAGCGGGGGATATTCTACTTCATTGAAATATTAAGTTTGAAAACACATTGTCCCCCGCTGGCGGGGGTGTCACGCTTGGCGTGACGGGGGTGGAGGATTTGCCTTTCCCACAATAAATCAATATTTTTATAAGATGCAAACTCCCGTTACTCATGCCTAAACAGCGCTTTGAATTATTAATATTAGGAAGCAGTTCGGCCGCCCCCACCTCTCAAAGAAATCCTTCTTCGCAGATTTTAAATATTGCCGAGCGTTTTTTTTTAATTGACTGCGGCGAGGCTACCCAAATTCAACTAAGAAAGTACAAAGCAAAATTTCAAAAGATAGATCATATTTTTATCAGTCACTTGCATGGCGATCATTTTTTAGGATTGCCGGGTTTATTGGCCAGCATGCATTTGCTGGGAAGAAAACAGGACATTACAATCTACGGTCCGAAGGAGTTAAAAGAAATAATAGACAAGATCAACGATGCTGCAGAGACCCATTTTAATTATACCATCCATTGGCATTTTACAGATGATAAAGGATTCAATCTTTTATTTGAAGATGAAAGAACAGCGGTCTATTCTTTTCCGATGAAGCATCGCATTTTTTGCACCGGTTTTTTATTTAAAGAAAAGCCCTTGATGCGAAATATCAATAAAGCGCATTTAAATAAATATAATGTATCGGTGGCCGACATACATAAATTAAGAAGTGGACAGGATGTTATAAATGAAGACGGTGTTCTTATAAAGAATTCTGATCTTACCATTGATCCACCAGCATCGCGCAGTTTTGCCTATTGCAGCGACACTATTTATGATGAAACGTTGGCCCAATACTTTGAAGGCGCCAATTTACTGTATCACGAGAGTACTTTTTTGAATGATAAGGCCAAAAGGGCGGCTGAGACTTACCATTCTACGGCAGAACAGGCTGCGAAGGTGGCCGCAAAAGCAGGGGTAAAAATGTTAATTTTGGGCCATTATTCGGCCAGATACGGCGATTTGGAGCCATTTTTGACCGAATCGGCCCCGTTTTTCGAAAACTGTGTGTTAGCAAGTGAAGGAAAAATAATAACCCTGTAATTGCATAATTACAGATAGTTGTTTACTTTTGTTTAAATTAATTCTAAATAAGAAAATGACGAAAGTACTGGTTGCCGATAAAAATTACTTAAGCAGAGTGGGGTTAGAATTGCTGATAAGCGATCTTAAGGGTTATCAGCTTCTGCCATCGGTTACCGATTCATTAGTTGCTTTAAAAAAAGCCATCAATTTGTTGGATCCCGATCTTTTGATCGTTGATTTTAATTCACTCAACATTACTCCGGCAGATCTTAAACTGATCACCAAAAAAAATACTGATCTTAAAATATTAGCTATTACTGAAGCTTTATCAAGAGACGAAATGAACGCGGCATTGAACAGCGGTGTTACCAGTTACCTGTTAAAAGAATGTGATCGCGAAGAGATAATTGACGCGGTAAAATCAACATTAATAAATGAGCAGTTTTTATGTGGTAAGATCGCTTCAGTTTTAACTGCAGCTCCTGAAATTGACATGAACCGTAGTATGATCAAAACCTTTTCATGCGATGGTTTTGCTGTTACCGGTCGCGAAATTGAGATCATTAAGTATATTGCCGAAGGCTTATCCAATAAATTGATAGCCGATAAATTGAATTTAAGTACGCACACTATCAATACACACCGTAAAAATATTATGGCCAAGCTGGAAGTGAATAATACAGCCGGTATTGTGATGTTTGCGGTAAAAAACAATTTGTTAGAGACCAATCACTTTTTGTTCTCTAATTAAGAATTTCTCCTTCGCCGTAATTCAGTTTTTAACGGCTTTTATTCTTATTTTCTCCACTCATCTTACCGTTTCCAATCATTATTAAGTCCATTTTAAATTTACCGTAACTTTTCAAAAACCTATTAACATTCTGCTTTTGTTCGGGTATTTTAGCGAACTTTACATTTTAGAAATATAAATCTAAAAAATGCAATTAAAATATCAGGCTAAACCCAAAGCCATTCTCTTACTCGCAGACGGTAAGATCTTTGAAGGAAAAGCAGCAGGAAAAATAGGAACCACCACAGGCGAAATTTGTTTTAACACCGGTATGACCGGCTATCAGGAAATTTTTACCGATCCTTCGTATTACGGACAGATCATTGTGATGAACAATGTTCATGTTGGTAATTATGGTATTGAAGACAGCGAAGTAGAAAGTGATAGCATCAAAATTTCAGGCATGATCTGCAAAAAATTCAATGAAGGCTTTTCGCGTAAACGCGCCCAAAGATCTTTGCAGGAATATTTCGAAAAAGATAATATTGTTTCCATATCGGATGTTGATACGCGCGCCATTGTACGTTACATACGCGATAAGGGCGCTATGAATTGTGTGATCTCTTCCGAAACTACCGACGTTGATAAACTAAAAGCCATCTTAGCCAAAGTTCCTAATATGGAAGGGTTAGAGCTTTCTTCGAAAGTAAGCACTAAAAAAGCCTACGAATTTGGAAACGCGAAATCAGAATACCGTGTAGCGGTAATTGATTTTGGTGTAAAGAAAAATATTTTGCGTTCACTGGCCGAAAGAGGATGTTTTTTAAAAGTGTTCCCGCAAAAATCAAGCTTAAAGGAGATACAGGAGTTCAATCCAAACGGATTCATGTTGAGTAATGGTCCCGGCGATCCCGGAGTTATGAAAGATGAAATTAGTTTGATCAAGCAGATCGTTGAAACGGGTAAACCGGTATTTGGTATTTGTTTAGGACACCAACTGCTTGCCTTATCACAAGGAATTTCTACTTACAAAATGCATTCGGGTCACAGAGGAATTAATCATCCTGTGAAAAATCTGATAAGTGGTAAATGCGAGATCACTTCTCAAAATCATGGGTTCAGTATTAATGCGGATGAAGTAAAAGCTAATAAAAATATTGAAGCTACTCACATTAACTTAAACGATAATACCATTGAAGGGATCCGTTTAAAAGGTAAGCCGGTTTTCTCGGTTCAACATCACCCCGAAGCTTGTCCCGGACCATGGGATTCGCGTTACTTGTTTGATGAATTTGTGGGTAATCTCAAAAAATACGAATCGGCAGCCGTATTACAATGATCATTACCATTTCGAAAAGCTGGTTCAGCTAGCCCATAAGGTGCCAGTTATTTCTAATAGCAACAATTAAAGATCAAAGCCCCGTAGGGGCACCCTGCTTTGGAATAAAGCTGATGAGTAAAAGAACGATGAGTATATCCATACTCATAAACACGTAACGGTCTTCATACAACGGATGTAAAAACATCCTTACCAAAAACGCCAGCGAAATAGCCGTGAAGATGATCACATTCAATTTCGATAGTTCTTTTCTTCTTATAAAACATAAAACGATGAGACCAATAAATACGTAAAATTTTGTTCTTACTATGGTTTGCATCCAGCCCGATTTTAAGCCCGCTAGATACAAATCCAAATCGAACTTTATATGCAGATCTTGCGGATTTGGCACCAATGGTTGAACAAAAGAAACATAAAACGTGGTAACCGGATCGTATTGCAAAATGTTTTTAAGAAAATAAAGCCCGGTAAATAAAAACAACATAATGGCAATTAAATTCATTACATAGGTCCCGTTTTTTAAATAAAATAAGATCAGCAAAAGCGAAAGAGTAATTTCAAAAAATAAAGCGTCGGGACGGGTAAGAACAGTTAAGATCAAAAATACGGAGAACCAGGAGTAAGATCTTTTTTCAGTTAAGTAAAAAACCGAGGCCAACATAAATACACCTGCCATAGCGTCGGGCGAGGCAATGCGAAAGGTTTGTAAATTAAAGAACGCGGTTAAGAGCACTAATGAAAACAGTGAGGTGAACAAAAGGGAATAGTAGTTGCTCAGCCACTTCCACAAAATGAAACCAGTAAAAAACAACGACAAGCAAATAGGAAGGAGCACCGCGTAAAAAAGAGGAATCCCACATTTATAGAATAACCATGAAATAAGAATATAAAGAAATTTTATTTTGTAGAAAATGAATTGCTGCGAAAAATGATCGGGGTTTTCCAGCATGTCTTTGCAAAAATTATCGGGCCGTTCCAGTATCACCTCTTTCATTTTTGGATCGGCATGTTTGGCAAATTCGGCGTAAGTAAGTTGATGAACATAGGCCGGATCATTATTATCAAACGATACTACGCATCCCATATAAGGTAACATTCCCCAAAAAGGTCGTGGTTTTACGATGACGAGCACTGTTAAACATAACAATACGCCAAAAAACAGAAAGCGCCAAATGATCTTATTCTTAACCGCGTTAAGTATGTTAAAATAAGGAAGCAAAAAGCTTTTCATAAAGCAACGTTTAAAACTTTTTTTTAAGGTAATTATGGGCAATACCCTAAGTAGTAAATTTAAGAATAAGTTTTAACTACGAACAATTGAAAAAAGGCTTGGTAATTATCGCTTCTGTATTGAGTTCTTGCGCCATTGCGCAGAGCGTTATCTGGCCATTGGAAAAATTGAATGTTACCGGTAATTACGGTGAGATCAGACCAAACCATTTTCATGCAGGAATCGATTTTTCAACCGAAGGAAAAGAAAATTTGCCCATCCGTGTGATCGACAGTGGTTATGTTTCGCGTATTAAAGTAGGACCAACCGGTTATGGAAAAGTATTGTACGTTACCCATCCAAACGGAAAAGTAACGGTATATGGCCATCAGAATCATTTTAATGACAGGATAAATAAGTATGTCCGTACGCAACAGTATGCCAAACAAAATTTTGAGGTGGAATTGTTTCTTAATAAGGATGAACTACCCGTAATAAAAGGAGAGGTTATCGGTTATTCGGGTAATACGGGTGGGTCTACCGGTCCGCATTTACACTTCGAGATGCGCGACGTCGTTACTGAAACACCTTTAAACCCTTTATTGTTTTATAAATTGAAAGATACTGTTAAGCCGGTCATTGACCGCATTGCGCTTTACCTTGATCATGGTCCATTCATTTATTCTGTAACCAATAAAAAAGGGGTTTTGCATCTAAACAAAGATACCCTGCTATGGCAAGCAAATTATTTAAAATTGGGTGTATCGGTATATGACCGAATGACCATTAATGGCAATAAGAATAATGCCTATGAGGTGATGTTGTTTGCCGATGACAAATTGATCTATCATCATCAACTCAATAATATTTCGTTTGATGATGCCCGATATGTGAATGAATTTTGTGATGTAGAAAAAAATCAGAAACTGCAGCATTGTTACGTGCCTAAATGTTATCCCGAAAGTATGTACAAGGTGATCGAAAATTCCGGTAAAATAAATTTTGACAAAACTGGAGTACATAGCTTAAAAATTATTGCAAAGGATGAAGCGGGTAATAGCAACGAACTTCAATTTTGGGTAAATGTAAAGGAATTTAAAGCCATTAATGTGCCCCTGGTGAGTCCCGATGACGTGAATTGTATGACCGGTAAAAAAGTAAATTATGAGTTTCTTAAGGTGGAGATACCCGTGAAAGGATTGTTTAAAGATGAAACCGTTCATATTGAAAAAACAGCTAGTAAAAATTCTTTAGGTCCTTGTTATAATGTTGGCGATCCCGGCATAAAGATGAACCGCCCGTTGACAATAGGTATACCGGTTTCGGAGAGTGGCAAAAAATATTCTGACAAATTGGTGGTAATGAATGGCTGGAGTTGTTTGGGAGGAAAATATGAAGACGGATATATAACTGCTAAAAGCAAAAATTTCGGAACATTTTTTGTTGGAATAGATACCATTGCTCCGAAAGTAAAAACGAAAATAGCGCTTACAAAATTAAAGACACTGATCAAAAAAACCGATCACATTAGTTTAATAATAACCGACAACTTAAGCGGGATAGATAAATACAATGTTTTTGTGAATGGTAAATGGGTATTGGCTGAGTACGATGCCAAGTCGGATATGCTCACTTACTTTTTTGATGCGGAAACTCCAAAAGGTAAAATGAATTTTAAAGTTGAGATAAAAGATAGGGTGGGAAACAGTTCAGAGTTATACTTTTTGCTCGACAGATGAGTTAAACGTAGTTTGCCGTCTTTAATCCTTCATTGAACAAAAGATCAATAATGCTTAAATTTTTTATAAAGCCAAACTTATCCGAAAACACCTGATGATAAGGAGAAGTGGGAACGCCCGTAATTTCTTCGGTATTTTTCGGATGAATTTTAGTTCTTAGGTCAATCCCACTGAACGTTTGATTAAATTCAGAAGTAATTTTTATTTCTTTTTTTATTTTAAGCAGTTTTAAGACCAATTGAATGAGTTGCAAGTTATAATCAAACAGCAACTCAAATCTGTCGGTATAAAACACTTTAAACTCATCTTCAAAATACTCGAAGTAGGGCGAATTCTTATAAGCGCTGGTAATGGTTCGCCAGTGATTTATTTGCCAGTTTTCCGCATAGCTTATTTCTTTTTGTGAGACCAATTCCTTATCCGACTTTTTTTTGAGTGGGATCGAAAGACTTAGTTTTCCATTGCTCGTTAAAATTTCGCAGCGATTGCGATAGGATTGTTTTTCGTAATGTTCATGTGCTTCTAAAAGTACGGTAGCGTTATTCAATAAAAAAGAAAATAAGTGATATTAGGTAGATAGGCCGTATTTAGTAGAACCGAACTCATTTTTGTTTTGATAATATCACACCACTTAATTTCCCAATTATTGGTGTTTTCACCTAAAAATCCCCAATAACGCGAATCGATGGCATTGCCGTGATTGTCGCCCATCACAAAATAGTAATTTTGTTTTACTGTGTACTCTTTAACAGGAAGTTTGTCAATATAAATACTATCGCCTTTTACCTGTAGTTCTTTTCCCTCATCGTTGATCAGTTTCGTGTAGAGGCAAATATTAGAGGTATCGAGTTTTAAACAGTACCTTTTTTTGGAACGCATACACTTCCAAAATAATGTTTATTCCATTTCAGGGATTTAGTATGTGGGAATATAGTTTCATCTGGCGATCCTTTTTTTTCGAGACCTTGTTCTATACCCAAAACCAATGAATCTTTATTTATTTCATAGATCTGCGTTTTGGTTAAGCTATAGGAATAGTCATTCTCGTTCGAGATCTTTCCGCCTTCCGAGCAATTGTATCTGGCAGTCATGATACTATCAAAGGCAACGGGCGCGGTCTTTATATGGTAATTATATTGACAAGATTCGATATCCATCTGTTCTTCGCCATTCAAATAAATGGTGCCATTTTTTATTTTAACGCTATCGCCGGGCAACGCGATACAACGTTGAAAGAAGATCGCCTTTTCGGGAATGGAATCGTCGTTCGTGAATTTGAAAACAAGAATGTCGTTGTGTGAATAATAAGAATTCATTTTTGATACCAACGCCAGATCACCTGCCTTTAAGGTGCCGCGCATATCTGAACCGCTAACGGCGATAAGCTTAAAAAGAAAAAGATTTAAAATTAGAATAACGAGTAGGGCTGTAAGTCCTGAAAAGATCCAGGGATAAAACTTTTGTAAAGTAGTTTTATGTCCCCGCATTATTTTTTAGCCATTTTTAATTTGCGGCGTTTATTCCATTTGGTGTATCCCCAAATTCCTATAACAATAATAAAGAATGGGATTTTAACCGAAACCAAACCGTTTTCGCCAACATAACATAAAAACCTTTCCCATCTGAATTTTCCTTCTTTCGAATTTTTGAATAAAGAACCCAATACGGATTTACCGCTCACCGGATTATTTTCGGCGTATTTCATACTGAACCAAACAAAGACCGGTTTACCAACCACATGGTCAAATGGTACAAAACCCCAACTGCGCGAATCGGCACTGTTGTGGCGGTTATCACCCATCATCCAATAGTAATCTTGTTTAAACGTATATTCAGTAATAGGTTTACCGTCGTACAGTACTTGTCCGTTCTTGCTTTCTATCTGATGAATGCCGTCGTCGTACGTGTTCATTATTTTTTCATACAAACAAACATTTCCTGTATCAATTTTTAAGGTCATGCCTTTTTTAGGAATTTGTAATGGACCAAAATTGTCGTTGTTCCATGGGTACGAGCCATTATGTGGGAAAATGGTAAAGTCGGCCTCACCTTTTTTGTCTATTTTTCTTTCAACCGAAATAACACCCGCCATTTTCTTCACTTCTTCCACCACGTTACGTGGCATATTAAGCAAATAGGTACAAGTATCGCCGTTGGTACCAATAATATCGGCTTCGTTACTCGTTACATAAATATCCAAACGGTCTAATAGATTTTGATTGCTTAACACCACTTGACCTTCTTTGTTTTCCATGCGCTCGCCAAACAAAGCGCCCTTTGTTTTTACAATGTATTTATGCTGGGCGTGCTCAGGCATAGCTTGTTTTACGCCGTTGATCAGAAGTTCTCCATCAATGATCTCTAATTTATCGCCGGCAATACCAACGCAGCGTTTTACATAGTGTTCGCGTTTATCGGCAGGGCGGGCTGCCACTTCACCCACTAAGATGTTTTTATTACTTAAAGGATATTGGTTGGTGGGATTATGCAAATATTCCCAGGCTCTTTTTCGGTATACTTCGTTGGGCCTTATAGGGGTATTGTTGGTCTTATCCTCATTCTTCATCATTTCGGTGACGTATCTAACGGCCTGATAATAGCTAATGTTTTGGTCGTTCAGTAGAACGGTATCACCGTCGGGATAATTGAACACCACAATGTCACCATTCTTTACATTCCCAAATCCCGGCAAACGAAAATATGGAAGTTTGATCCACTCTAAATACGATTTGGTGTGTTCGGTAAAAGGTAAAGTGTGATGCGCAAACGGAAAGGCAA
>JBGASH010000122.1:0-9082 GCA_044229775.1 Bacteroidia bacterium | reverse complement strand
GTTTTTCCTCGGTTTGCAGTACGCTGCAGAAGCTGCCTGGGCTACAACGATCAAACGTGTTATTGAAGCGGTTACTTCGTATTTACCATGGGGCTTAAGTATAATGATGTTGCTTTTCATTTTAGGTCAGCTACACGTTCATCATATTTATCATTGGATGGATCCTGAAGCTGCAAAAGATCCTATCATTGCCGCTAAGCTTGGTTATTTCGGAACTTTCTGGTGGATAAGAACAGCACTTTATATGTTAGCCTGGTGGTGGTTTACCATGAAGCTTCGTAAAAATTCATTAGAAGCTGATAAATTAGACATCGATGTAAATAACAGTTACCATTGGAAGAACGTAAAATTGGGCGCTTGGTTTATGGTGGTATTTGCTGTTACATCTTCTACATCTGCATGGGATTGGTTAATGAGCATTGACGTACACTGGTTCTCTACCTTATTTGGATGGTATGTTTTCTCAGGTATGTGGATCAGCGCTTTAATTACCATTACTATCTTAATTATCTGGTTAAAGAAATTAGGCTACTTAGAATTTGTAACTGAAAGTACCATTCACGATATGGGTAAATGGATGTTCGCCATCTCTTTCCTTTGGACCTACCTTTATTTCTCGCAGTTCATGCTTATCTGGTATTCCAATATTCCTGAAGAGGTAATTTATTTCCAAACGCGTTGGGAAAGCTATAAAGCTTTAATGTGGACAGTTCTTTTTGTGAATTTTGCATTCCCTATGGTAATGTTAATGAGCCGCGATTGTAAGCGTAATTTTTTCTTCCTCGTATTTATAGGTACCATTATTTTTGTTGGTCACTATTTAGACCTTATCATGATCGTAATGCCGGGTACTGTTGGTCACCACTGGACCGGTCTTAGCTGGATGGAATTTGGAACGCTTTTCTTTTTTATCGGGTTGTTTATGTACATCGTTTTAAATGCATTGAGCAAAGCTCCTCTTATGGTTAAAAATCACCCATTCTTACAGGAGAGCTTACACCATTCAATTTAATACTAGAAAAATAGAATTTAAGTTTAACAGAAAATATAGCATAACATGAAACTTTTAGTCCTACTAGCCATCGTACTTTTAATAATTGCAGGACATCAATTATTAAGAATTATCGAATTATCGAGAGGTTTAAAGAAAACCAAGGAATGGCAATTGTCAAATTCTGATAATAACATGATGGGAAAAGGTATGTTAATATTCATGTTCTTATTTTTTACATTTTTCTTTTGGCAAGTGAACCGTTGGAGCGACCGCGCTTTACCACCATCGGCTTCTGAGCATGGTATTAAAATTGATACTTTGTGGGACGCCAATATTTATCTGATCACTTTTGTGTTTATCGTAACCAACTTCTTTTTATTTCTTTTCGCTTTTAAATACCGCGGTAACACTTCACGCAAAGCCTACTTTTTTGCGCATAACAACAAATTAGAGATGTTATGGACCATTGTTCCTGCTATCGCTTTAGCCTTTATTATCATTTTCGGTTTAAAATACTGGAATGAGATCATGGATGACGCTCAAGATAGTAATAAAGTAACGATTGAATTATACGCTAAACAATTTGACTGGACTGCTCGTTACCCTGGTAAAGACGGTAAGTTAGGACAAACGGATTACAAGCAAATTGGTGGAACCAATTCGATTGGTATGGATACAACTGATGCCATTGGAAACGATGATATTTTGGTTAAGAACGAATTTCATATTCCTGTTGGACGCGAGATCGAACTTTTTATGCGTTCGCGCGATGTTATTCACTCGGCTTATCTTCCGCACTTCCGTTCTCAAATGAATTGTGTGCCGGGAATGATCACACAATTTAAATTCAAACCAATTTACACAACCGCTCAATACCGTAAATTGCCTTACGTGATAAAAATGATGGATGGTATCAATAAGCAACGTGCGAAAGAAGGAAAAGAACCGGTTGAATTTGATTACCTTTTATTATGCAATAAGATCTGCGGTGCATCGCATTTCAATATGCAAATGAATGTGATCGTTGATACAGAAAAGGATTATAATGATTGGATCTCAAAACAAAAAGCATTTAAAGCTGTTGCTTCAAAATAAGATAATAAACGTAATTTAATATAACGAATATGGCTTCTACTCATACAACCACTTTACAACATGAACATGCGGTTCACCATGACCATGCTCATGACGAACATCACGAAACATTTGTGAGCAAGTACATTTTTAGTATGGATCACAAAATGATCTCGCGTCAGTTTTTAATAACGGCAGTTATTATGGCTGTTGTGGCAATGACGATGTCGATAATATTCCGTATGCAATTGGCATGGCCTGGTGAGAAGTTTGCTTTTGTGAACGCGATCTTAGGTGATAAATGGGCGAAAGACGGGATCCTTGATCCTAATATGTACTTAGCTTTAGTAACCATCCATGGAACCATCATGGTGTTCATGGTATTAACAGGAGGATTAAGCGGAACCTTTGCAAACCTCTTGATCCCTTATCAGATCGGAGCACGTGACATGGCTTCAGGATTCCTGAATATGTTATCTTATTGGTTTTTCTTCCTGTCTAGTACTATTATGTTAGCCTCATGTTTTATTGAAGACGGACCAGCATCTGGTGGTTGGACAATTTACCCTCCATTATCGGCAATACCTGAAGCAATGCCAGGTTCTAAATTAGGTATGACATTGTGGTTAGTTTCAATGGCCTTATTTATTATCTCTTCGCTTTTAGGTGGTTTAAATTACATCATCACTGTAATAAACTTGAGAACAAAAGGAATGAGCATGACCCGTATGCCACTTACTATTTGGGCTTTCTTGATCACCGCTATTTTAGGGGTGTTATCTTTCCCGGTGTTATTTTCTTGTGCGCTTCTTTTAATATTTGATCGCAGTTTTGGAACCAGCTTCTATCTTTCGGATATTTATATTGGTGGACGACCTTTAGATAACGTTGGTGGTAGTCCAATTTTGTTTGAACACTTATTCTGGTTCTTAGGTCACCCCGAAGTATACATCGTGTTATTACCTGCTTTGGGTATAACCTCCGAGATCATTTCTACGCAATCGCGTAAACCTATCTTTGGTTACCGCGCCATGATCGGTTCAATGTTAGCCATCGGTTTCTTATCATTTATCGTTTGGGGTCACCATATGTTCATGACAGGTATGAATCCGTTCTTAGGTTCGGTATTCGTATTTACAACATTATTGATCGCTATTCCATCTGCTGTAAAAGCGTTCAACTATATCACAACCTTATGGAAAGGTAACATCCAATTTACGCCAGCTATGTTATTCTCAATTGGGTTGGTTTCATCTTTTATCACAGGTGGTGTAACCGGTATCATCTTAGCTGATTCTACTTTGGACATCAACGTTCACGATACTTATTTTGTGGTGGCCCACTTCCACATTGTAATGGGATTATCGGCTATCTTCGGAATGTTTGCCGGTGTATACCACTGGTTCCCGAAAATGTTCTTACGTATGATGAATAAAAAATTAGGAATGCTGCATTTCTGGGTAACCTTTATGGCAGCTTACGGTACGTTCTTCCCGCAACACTTTTTGGGATTAGCAGGTGTGCCGCGCCGTTACTATACCAACAGTAACTTCCCTATGTTTGATAATTTGGTTGATATAAATGAGATCTGTACTATTTGCGCAATTATTGGCGCGTTAGGTCAATTGATCTTCTTGTTTAACTTCTTCTACAGCATTTTCCGCGGCGAAAAAGCGCCTCAGAATCCTTGGAATTCAAACTCGTTAGAGTGGACCACTCCAATGGCCAACACCCACGGAAACTGGCCTGGTAAATTACCGGTTGTACATCGTTGGGCATACGACTACAGCAAGCCAGGTAAAGAACATGATTTTGTTCCTCAAACTGTACCGTTGGCTGAGGGCGAAACAGATGGTGAACACGGCCACTAAAAGAAATAGATATTAGTTAAAATGCCTCCGGAAACGGGGGCATTTTGCGTTTATGGAGGTAAATCTCCCAATTATAAATTATCTTTGTTAAAACCATTAAAATAAGAATATGATTGTAATTTATATCCTTGCAGCACTGTTTGCCTCTTTGTTTTTGATTGCGGCAATAATGCCCGGAAAATACAGCATCCAAAAAACGATCACCATAAATGCTCCTCAACAAAACGTTTTTGGTAAGGTAGCCGATTTTAATAATTACCGTGACTGGAATCCATGGCAAAAAATGGAACCGGACGCTAAATCAACTATTAGCGGAACAGCTTCAACAAAAGGACACCGATACGAATGGGATGGGAAAAAGATAGGCGCCGGAAGTTTAACGGTTAACGAATTAAAAGGCACAGACGCTATTCATATCGATCTTGAATTTTTAAGGCCATGGAAAGCAAAAGCTAACGACGATTGGAAATTTGAAAAAGCAGGAGAGGGCCAAACAAAAGTTACTTGGTCTAACGACGGTCCGTTAGCTTATCCAATGGGGCGTTTAATGGGCCCGATGATCAGCAAAAACCTTAATATTCAATTTGAGCAAGGTCTGAAAAATTTAAAGGAAATGTGCGAGAAATAATTTTTTGAATAAATGGAAAAAATAAAGAATTATATCAATGGCGAATTGCTTGAACCGGTAGGAAAAAAGTACATTGATAATTTTGATCCTTCACGCGGAAAGGTGTATTCGCAAATACCCGATAGCGACGAACAAGATGTAGAACTGGCTGTTAAAGCGGCAAAGGCTGCTTTTCACGGATGGTCCAATATGCCAAAAGAAAAACGCTCGCGTATTTTACAAAAGATCGCGTTTTTAATTGAAGATAACTTAGATAAACTAGCCCTTATCGAAAGTGTTGATAATGGCAAACCGTTACATCTTGCAAAAAGTGTCGATATTCCTCGCGCCGCTGCCAATTTTAATTTTTATGCTACGGGAATTTTGCACTACGCCTCACATGCGCACAGCATGGAAGATACCGCAATTAACTACACCTTGCGTCAACCGGTGGGTGTTGCGGGTTGTATCTCACCATGGAATTTGCCTTTATATTTGTTTACCTGGAAAATAGCGCCGGCACTTGCTTCGGGTTGTACCGTAGTGGCAAAACCTTCTGAAGTAACCCCAATGACCGCCTATTTGCTTTCCGAGATCTGCATTCAGGCAGGTTTGCCTAATGGCGTTTTAAATATTGTGCACGGCCTTGGTGGAAAAGTAGGGAACGCTATTGTTTCCAATAAAGATATACCGCTAATTTCATTTACAGGCGGCACAAAAACAGGCGCGCATATCGCGAGCATTGCAGCGCCTATGTTTAAAAAAATGTCGCTCGAACTGGGCGGTAAAAACCCTAACATTATTTTTGCCGATTGCGATTACGATAAAATGTTGTCCACTACGATGCATTCTTCTTTTTCCAATCAAGGACAAATTTGCTTATGTGGATCAAGAATTTTTGTGGAGCGACCTATTTATGAAAAGTTCAAAA
Source organism: Bacteroidia bacterium (assembly GCA_044229775.1). Lineage (GTDB taxonomy): Bacteria > Bacteroidota > Bacteroidia > B-17B0 > Aurantibacillaceae > JAHEYG01. Next base: position 3,605 of record JBGASH010000122.1, on the reverse strand, counting down.
CTGATTTTATTGAGCGTACAAAAAAACTATTAGTTGGTCCGCCGCTTAATGCCGAAACAAAAATAGGCGCGGTGGTCTCTAAGCCACACATGGAAAAAATTCTGGCTTGCATTGAACTGGCAAAACAAGAAGGTGGAAAGGTTTTAACGGGCGGCAAACGCAAATTGTTAGATGGAGAATTTGCCGAAGGATATTATATTGAACCAACCATAATAGAAGGTTTAACTTATAATTGCCGAACAAATCAGGAAGAGATCTTTGGCCCGGTAGTAACCATCATGCCTTTTGATAAGGAAGAAGAAGTACTGATGTGGGCTAATTCAACCACCTACGGATTGGCATCAACAGTATGGACCCAGGATATTACCAAAGCCCATCGCGTGGCTAATAATTTACACAGTGGTATTGTTTGGATAAATTGTTGGCTGCTTCGCGACCTGCGCACACCGTTTGGTGGTGTTAAAGCTTCAGGCGTTGGAAGAGAAGGCGGTTTTGAAGCGCTCGACTTCTTTACCGAACCAAAGAACGTTTGTATAAAATTAAAGTAATGCTGGAGAATACCGAAAGAACTGAATTAAGTAAACTTGGCGAGTTTGGATTGATCAAACATCTTACCGAGCACATCACTATAAAAAACACCTCTACAATAAAAGGGGTTGGGGATGACGCGGCCGTTTTAGAATATAAAGACAAAGTTACACTCGTGTCAACAGATATGCTGGTTGAAGGCGTTCACTTCGATCTTACCTACGTTCCTTTAAAACATTTAGGATACAAGTCAGTGGTGGTGAACCTTAGCGATATTTATGCTATGAACGGGCAACCAAAACAAATAACGGTAAGCATTGCCTTATCAAACCGTTTTAGTCTGGAAGCCGTAGAAGAACTTTATGCTGGCATGTTACTGGCTTGCGAGAAATATGGGGTTGATATGGTGGGAGGCGACACCACCAGTTCGTTAAGCGGTTTGGTAATAAGTATTACGGTTATTGGAGAGGGAGAAAAAGACAAGGTGGTATACCGGAACGGCGCTAAAGAAAAAAATTTATTGTGTGTGAGTGGCGATCTGGGTGGAGCATACATGGGATTGCAGATCTTAGAACGAGAAAAATCGGTATTTAAAGATAATCCAAAGATCCAACCCGATCTGGAAGGGAAAGATTATATTTTGGAAAGACAATTGAAACCAGAAGCTAGAAAAGATGTTATTCAATTATTGAATGAGCTTAAAATTGTTCCAACCGCCATGATCGACATCAGTGACGGACTAGCTTCCGAAATACTTCATATTTGTAACCAATCCAATGTTGGTTGCGAATTGTACGAGGAAAAAATCCCGATCGATGCACAAACTTATGATACGGCCCGGCAATTTGATCTGGATCCAACATTATGTGTTTTAAGTGGCGGCGAAGATTATGAACTTCTATTTACCATCGATATTAAAGAATATGATAAAGTAAAGAATTTACCGGATATTACTGTCATCGGCCACATCATCGATGTTGCCAAAGGAAAAAATCTGGTTACTAAATCAGGATCTGTACATCCGATTACCGCGCAGGGTTGGGATGCCTTAAAAAATTAAATTGCTTTTACTGGCTAATTTATCGGGAATGATCTCCTGGATCTGAACGATCCCTTCAATTTTTTTCAAAGCTTCGGTAACTTTATAAGAGTGGTGATAATATTCGTCACCCTTTATTAAAAGCAAATAATCGGTTTTGGTAAGCTCAGGAATAAGGCGGCTGCTTTCGTCAATGTTCTCGGTTAGTAATGAAAAAAGGTCGCCGCTTTCTTTCCCGGTATTTTCATTAATTATAAAATTACTCCGATTAGGGATCAAATTGTATTCGAGATTGAGTTCTTCATCCACGAAAGTGAAAAACGAAAACTTAAACTCTTTTCCAATACGGTGACTAAGATCAATATAACTGTCAAGCCTTAGATCGGTACTTAAAACGGCGTTGATATTACTTACCAAAACATATTGATTATCGCTGCTGGCTATACCAAAGAGCAAAAAGTTGAAATCATCGGCAATATTTAAAACATGTTTGGCCAGGCGTATTTTTTTAATAAAATTAAGATATTTAACCGTATTTTGGTTGTGAATTTCGGCCAATTTATAAGCATGGTACCGGTTAAAAACACACTAACTAAAGCCCTTTTACGTTAAACAGATATGCTGAGCCCTCAAATACACAGATATATTTTTTTATTTGGCATTGGTGCATTGGGTGGCGGTATGCTATTAGGCGAAGCGCCAACCAGCATTGCCGAAATAATATTGTTTACCAATTGGGTATTTGAAGGAAATTTCAAGGAAAAATTCATGAATTTAAAGAGCAACAAATTATTCTGGATCGTAATAAGTTTGTTTTTGCTTCACCTTATTGGATTAACTTATACAGATAGTTTTTATAGTCACGATTTTAAAAACGCTTTTGATGATATAAGAGTGAAAGTGCCTTTGCTTTTATTGCCGCTTATCTTTTTTTCTACATCAGCCCTTAATAGGAAGGAACTTACTGTTTTGTTATATATGTTCATTACCGGAATTTTATTGAGCACCTTCTGGTGTCTATTTTATTCATTCCGGCATAATGTTAGCGATCCCCGCGAAATTTCGCGATTTATTTCGCATATCCGTTATGGGCTATTAATAAATATGGGTATTTGCAGTTTGGTTTATCTGGCCATTAATGAAAGCAAACCGGTTTTAAAAACCAGCTTTTACTTTCTGGTAATTTACCTTTTGTTGTTTATGGTTAAAATAAGTTTGGTAACAGGGCTTGTGTTAAGTGTTATTTTGGCTTTGGCAGGAGTTATTTATATTGTGTTAAATCAAAAGCTAATTATTAAATCACTAAGCTTACTTCTGTTTCTTACCTTGTTCATATTTGGTATAGTTTTTATTAGAAACGAATGGAAAGCGTTTTCTTTTGTTGATACCAGCGCTCAAAACACCCAAAAATTAAAAGACCTTAATGGACATACTTATTCAACGCCCAGTAACAATCGTCATACCGAAAATGGTTTTTATATTGCCTACAACATTGAGTACAACGAGCTGGTGGCTATGTGGCACCGGAGGAGTAAAGTGCACGATTCTATTAAAGACGCGAAAGGAAATCCGCTTATTGGAAATCTGATCCGTTATCTTACAAGTAAAGGACTCACAAAAGATTCGGCAGGGGTTTATAGTTTAACAGAGGAGGATCTGCGAAATATTGAAAACGGCGCCACCAATTATAAATACGTTAACGCGTCGGCATTTAAAAAAAGGTTGAACGAATTGTTTTGGGAGTATGAAGATTATAAAGAAGGAAAAAATCCGTCGGGAAACACCATGATGATGCGGTTGCAATTCTGGAAGACAGCTCTGCATATAATTAAACATAATTTTTTGTTTGGTGTTGGAACCGGTGATGATTGGCAGGCTTTTGCCGACGCCTACAAGGAAACTAATAGTCCGCTTACCGATGAGTGGCGTTTAAAATCGCACAATCAATTTTTAGCCATTACAGTTTCGTTTGGATTAATTGGACTTTCACTTTTTCTTTTTATGTTATTCTATCCGTTGATCGCTTATAGAAAAGTAT
>JBGASH010000121.1:0-9121 GCA_044229775.1 Bacteroidia bacterium | reverse complement strand
TAGTGCCAATCGCAAAGGTGATCAAATGACCGTCTTTGGTTTCATACAATTCGCCATAGGGAGCAATGTTTGGATGCAAAGAGCCTATCGCTTGTGGAAGATGTTTTGATATCAACCAATTAGTGGCTTGATTTACCAATGAAGCAATGGCGCTATCAAATAGCGAAACGGAAATGTGAGAACCTTTATTTGTTTTTTGACGTTTCAATAACCCTATTAATATAGCTTCTTTTAATTGATGTCCTGCCAAAATATCTATTAGGGCAACCGGCATTTTTACAGGAGATGAATTCTCATCGCCATTCATGAACATAAATCCGCTCTCAGCTTGCAAGATCAGGTCGTAGGCAGTGCGCGAACTTTCAGTACCAAAGCCATTAATTGTGGCGTAAATTAATTTTGGATTAAGTTTAGAAAGAGTAGAGTAGTCAACTTTTAATTTTGTATCATCCCCTTTTTTGTAATTGGTAATAACAATGTCGGCAGTTTTGATAAGGTCATAAAGTTTTTGAAGATCATCCAAAGTTGAAATATCTAAGAACAGCACTTCTTTACCGGTATTAACACTCCAGTAATATGCTCCCGGTTCGTTATCGTTACTTTCAATAGGCAACTTCCATCCGCGAGTAACATCGCCACCTGTTTTCTGATTCTCAACTTTAATGACTTTAGCGCCAAGTTCCGAAAAAAACACGCCAACAGACGGACCCGCCAGCACACCAGCTAATTCAATTACTTTCAGGTTTGAAAAAACAGAATTCATCCGTAATTAAATTTTAATTCCTATAACTAAAACGTCATCTACCTGTTCGAGATTTCTTTTCCAATTCTCAAAAACCTGATTCAGTTGGTGGCTTTGAAAATCCATGCTCTCGCCAGAATTAGCCAAAAGTAATTCATTAAGCGATCGGTATTTGAATTTTTTTCCTTTATCGCCGCCAAATTGGTCTGCATAACCATCAGTATAAAGATACAAAGTGTCTCCTTTTTTGCAAGCAATTTCAAACTTTTTGAAATTCTCGTAACGGGCGCCTTCTCCTACCGGCATTTTGTCGGTTTCCAATTCAATTGTCTTTCCATCCGAAACAAGAATAGGAGCGTTGTGCGCTGCAGAATAACTTATTTTATTATTCTTTTTATCAATGCATAGAAGTATCCCGTCAAATCCGTCTTTTTGTCCGTCTCCACTAATACTGGCGATCAACCTCTTTCGTACATAATCAAAAACCTCATTGGGATCGGCAATATTTTTTTCATTAATAGCCTCGCTCAAAAAGCCGATGTTCAGTAAACACATAAAAGCTCCGGGTACACCGTGCCCGGTACTATCACATACGGCTAAATAAAATTTGTCATTATGATAAGTGGCCCAGTAAAAATCGCCGCTCACAATATCTTTTGGACGAAAGAATACAAAATTATCGGGAATATTATTTTTAAGTAAATCAGCATTTGCAAGTAAAGCGGTTTGAATTCGTTTGGCATAATGTATAGAATCTAAAATTTCTTTTTGCTTTTCTTCTACCATGTATTTTTGGTGTTCCACTTCTTTTTTCTGACCTTCAATAATAATATTGTCTTTTTTCTTAAGTCGATAGCTTCTGTAAACTACTATTCCCAATAAAAATACTAGAGCAAATCCTGCAATGAACGAATTTCTCAGGATAACCTCTTTTTGTTTTTCTTCCTCGGCAATGGCATCTTTTTTTTCCTGTTCGGCCTTCGCTTCTTTTTCTTTACTGTCAAAATCATATTGCATTTGTTGTCGAGCAGCAGCAGTCTGATTGTTTTTATTATTAATACTGTCTTTCATTTGATTATTAAGCAACAAAATGTCAATAGCCTTTTCAAAATTCTTTTGTTTTTTAAGTACTCTGAACATTAATGTGGTAGCCGATTGTATAACCGCCGGCGACTTAGTGATTTTAGCGATTACCAGCGCACTGTCGGCGCAATTCTGAGCTTTTTTAAGATCGCCTTTTTCTAAGTACATAAATCCAACATTTCGTAGAGAGGCTACGATATTTTCTTTTTCACCAATCTCCTTACGGATTGCTAAACTTTTTTCAAAATATTCGAGCGCTTTGTCAACTTTTTTGTCATAATAAAAACACGCACCAATATTGTTTAGTGAAAGGGCTATTCCTTGTTTATCATGAATATCTTCTCTTATTTTCAACGCCATCTGGTGGTAACGTTCAGCCTCCTGGTGATTGCCGGTATTATTATACAAAAAGCCAATGTTATTATAAGAGTTCGCAATGCCATATTTATCATGTATTTTTTCTCTGATCTTTAAGCTTCTCAAATAAACTTTAAGCGCTGCTGTGGTGTCGCCTTGACTGCCTTGAATGTAACCGATATTATTAAGGGCATTAGCCATCCCTTCGTTATCCTGTATCTCTTCAAAAGCTTTCAAACTCTTATAAGAAAAATCAATCGCAATTTTGATCTCGCCACGGGCCATGGAGATCTGGCCCATATTCAGATATGAGTTTGCGATCTTTAGTTTGTTATTTAATGCTAGTGCAATATCGAGACCTTTTTTATAGAATTCAAAGGCGCCATCATTGTCACCCATTAAATTGTAGAGATAACCTATACTGTTGTAACCCGATGAAAGTCCTCCTTTATCATTGATTTCCCCGTATAATCGAATGCTTTCGTTTAAGTTTTGCATGGATTGCGCCAAGTCACTGCGTTTTTGTTGTTCAAGGGCTAAACCGGCATACGAAGCAGCCAGAATTTCTTTTGCCGCGTAAACAATCTTGCGATCATTAAAGGCTATTAGTTTTTGTGAAAGCGCTTTCACCTCCTTAAAATATTTTAACTTTTTATCATATGAAACACTGTCGATCAATAATGATAATATCCTTGCCCTGCCAGTATCTTGTTTAGCCGTTTTCAATAGCATTTCAAGAGAATCGTTACGTTTTGATTGCTTTGGTTCGTCGTTAGCGAAGGCAGCAGAAGAAAGAAGAAAGCAACTAAGGAATAAAATATTGTAAGTAAATCGTATCATTATTCCGGTTTGTTTTTTAAAATACCATCAATTTTTTTCGTTACTTCCGGGGTAAGCAATGGTAAAGCCTCTAGCGCTTTTAAATTTTCATTTAGCTGTTCCGTTTTACTGGCGCCAAGGATGCAAGTGCTCACATTCGGATTTTTAACTACCCAGGCAATGGAAAGCTTAGCAAGGGAGGTGCCCAGCTCTTTCGCCAAAGTATTTAATTTTTTTGCTTTCTCAATTTTTGATGGGTCGCCGGTAACTCGCTCTTTAAGCCAGTCCATACCCTCAATATCCAAACGGGTGTCTTTGGCGGTGCCTTCTAAATGTTTTCCGGTGAGTAATCCTGAGGCTAACGGACTCCAGATAGTAGTTCCTAGTCCGTTGTTTTTGAAAAGTGGTAAAAAGTCTTTTTCTACTTTGGTCCGCTCAAACATATTGTATTGCGGTTGTTCCATGGTTGGACCTATCAATCTATATTTTTCAGCAATTGAGAATGCTTCCTGTAATTCAGGTGCGCTCCATTCGCTTGTACCCCAGTATAAGATTTTGCCTTGCTGAATTAACGTATTCATGGCAAGAACGGTTTCTTCAATGGGTGAATTGGGATCGGGGCGGTGACAAAAGAACAGGTCAATATAATCTACCTGCAGGCGTTTTAAAGCGGCATGACAACCTTCGGTAATGTGTTTTCTTGACAAACCTTTTTGATTGGGTTTATCTTCCTCGTAACCAAAAAAAACTTTACTGGAAACACAGTACGAACTGCGTGCCCAGCTTTTCGATTTTAAAATTTTTCCCATCACCAGTTCCGATTTTCCACGGGCATATATTTCAGCATTATCAAAAAAATTAACGCCACCTTCATAGGCTGTACTTAACAATGAATCGGCCATTGTATCACCGATCTGTTTGCCAAACGTAACCCAAGTTCCAAATGAAAGAACGCTTACTTGTAATCCCGATTTTCCTAGTCTTCTGTATTCCATACTTATTTTATGAGCCTTAAAGATATTGGTAATTTATAGAATAAAAAAGGGAGCTATTTGCTCCCTGTAAGGTTATTGTTCAATGTTTTTGTTTGACGAAATCGATCTTGCATTTCGATAGCGTTTGAAGTATATCACCTTGTTCAAGCATATCTTCATCATCGTATTTCCAAATTACTTTTAAACTATTCCCTTTTACCGAAATATCGTGAAGGGCTTTGAGTAGCTTTAAAACAAAAATGGTACTAGAGGTGTTAAGATAAATGAAGTCTAAAGTAAGTGTAACATTTTTAGGATCGGTCTTTTTAAATTCATTGGCCCAATTGATCATGGGTTGAAAATAATTAATAACATCCTCCGGTACAGAAGTGCCCGATATTTTTAATTCACCTGTGGCCAAAAAAGTAATGCCGGGCGATTTAGGAGTAGGTTCTATAATTAAATTATCCATTAGCTTATAAAGTAAGTAATTTAAAAATTACTTATCAATACCCAATACTACGTATTATTTCAAAATAAAGAAAGTAATTGAGCGAATCTTTACAGGACTTTAACAATAAAAACGCTGTTCCCGACGAATCTTCGGTTTTATGGCGCAATCACTACAATTTTCGCCTGCAAAGTTTTATTCATAAGGGTATAAATGCCGTTGGGCAGATCGGTTACAAATATCCTGTGATCATTGGCTTCGGTTAATGAAACAATTTTTACCAATTGCCCTAATTCGTTAATAATGGTAAACTCCATGTTTTCCTTAGAAGTTATAGTAAAATTGCCATTCGTTGGATTGGGATAAACCAATAATTCTTCGCTTGAAGTTGAAAATTCTTTTATACCAATACAAGGCGAAACAGTTTGCGTAAAATTAAAGGAAGCAAAACAGCCATTAGTACCGTTTCCACTAACATTGTAAACCGTTGTAACGGTTGGTGAAATAACTATAGTTGAAGTAATGTCGCCGGTATTCCATCCATAACTTGGAAGTCCGCCCGCGGTAAGTGTGGCTGATTCGCCTATGCAAAGTAAACTGCTGGTTGATACAACGGTGATAGTTGGAGTAGGGTTTACAGTTACACCGGCTATCGCAGTATTTGTACAACCCATCGCGGATGTGGCTGTAACAGTATACATGGTTGTAACAGTTGGTGTAAAATTTGTGCCATTCGATATGCCACCCGTCCAGGTGTAAGTTAATGCGCCGCCTGCAATAAATTTAGAATAACCTCCAAGGCAAATTACCGAGTTAGTAATAGTAACATTTATGGTTGGTTGCGGACTTACAGTAACGGTTACGATGGTACGAGAAGCACTTGGCGCGCAGGTTAAAGCTTCAACATAGTAGGTGGTTGTAACAGTTAATATAGGTGTAGTGTAACTGCCACCCGTTCCTACACTAGTAGTGCCTGTTGGACTGGTGTACCAGGTAATACTTCCGGTTGAAGTAGCGTTTATGGTGGTGCTACCAGTAACGCAAACATTAAGATTGGCAGGCGCAGTAGTTATGGTGGGTGCGTTAGGCTTGATACATTGTCCCCATTTAGTAACAAAGGCATCGGCAACACCATTGGAAGTTAAAGACGAAGTAACGGCAGTAGGATTGAAGTCAACTGTATTTTCAAATTTGCCACAAAGATAAATGTTATTGGAAGGGTCGGCAGATATACTGTTACCGGCGTCATCACCAGTTCCGCCTATTGCTGCTGCGAAAAGAAAATTTCCGGCTGCATCCAATTTCGAAACAAAGGCATCGTAAACGCCATTACTTGTAATTGTAAATGTACCAGGTCCTGGATCAAAATCCGTTGTAAATCCAAATGATCCGGTGGTATAAACACCGCTATTATTAACCGAAATGCCCGAACCAATATCACCGCCCCCACCTCCGAATGATTTGGTCCAGACAAAATTCCCTGAAACATCGAGCTTGCAAATGAAAACATCTCCCGGACCGTTGGCTGTAAGTGTATAGGTTCCTGCACCCGGATCAAAATCGGCAGTACCAACAAAGGTGCCGGTAATATAAATGGCGTTAAAAAAATCAGTTGCAATGGCATAAGAGGCATCGTAACCTGTTCCGCCTAATTGTTTAGACCAGCTAAAATTCCCTGCACCATCCAGTTTGTTTACAAAAGCATCGTAACTTCCACCACCAAAAACAGCAAGGGTATAACTTCCGTTACCTGGATCCATATCTACAGTTCCTGTAAAATAACCGGCATAAACAATATTCCCTCCGCCATCGGTTTTTATAGCATAACCAACATCTGCACCGGTACCACCAACTGATTTAGCGAAAAGAAAATTTCCGTTAGCATCAAGCTTGCTTACAAACACGTCTGTTGAACCATTGGACGCAAGGGTGTAGGTTCCTGCTCCCGGATCAAAATCAACAGTACTGTTATAGTCGCCGGTTGTATAAACTACCCCTGTTGAATTCACGGTTAGTGATAAACCTTCGTCATCAAAAACGCTTCCCATTTGTTTTGCCCAAACAAAATTTCCGGAAGCATCCAGTTTACAAATAAAAATATCGTTTCCTCCTATGCTGTTCATGTTAAATGTACCCGCACCCGGATCAAAGTCGGCGGTAGCAAAAAAGGATCCGGTTATATAAACATTATTAAATCCATCAACGGCAATTGATCTTCCTCGGTCAATTTGTGTACCGCCAAGTTGTTTGGCCCAAACCAAATTTCCATTAGCGTCAAGTTTTGTAACAAAAATATCCCAACTTCCCAAAGCGGTCATGTTAAAAGTGGCGGCGCTTGGATCAAAATCAACCGTTCCCTGAAAAGTTCCTGTTGTATACACGTTTCCTGAAATGTCGGTATAAACCGAATTGGCATAATCGTCTAAAGTACTTCCGGCTTGTGTGGCCCAACTAAAATTCGGGATCTGAGCTTTTACGCTCATGGATAAAACGGAGAGAATAAAAAAAAGTGTGTGAATTTTCTTCATGATCTTATTTTGTAAGTTGTTTAAATACGTCTTCCAGTTTTTGTTCATCTTTATTAAGCGTTAATACGCCCAGGTTATTTTTTACTGCAAAATCAAAAACCGATTTTCGAATATCATTCTCGGCCTCAGAGATCAATTGCCAGGTATTTCCTCCAATATTTTTAATTTCGCTGATGCCCGCGATGTTTTGTAAAGCGTTCTTAGAAATTTCTTTGTCAAACTCCACTGTAATTATTTGTTTAATGGTATTTTTTTGTAGTTTGCTCGTAGATTCGTTAGCTACAATTTCGCCTTTATTGATAATTATCACACGATCACAAACCGCTTCTACCTCTTGCATAATGTGGGTACTCAACATAACGGTCTTTTCTCTTCCTAATGTTTTTATGAGTCCGCGAATCTCTTCCAATTGGTTTGGATCCAAGCCCGTAGTGGGTTCATCCATTATCAATACTTTTGGATCGTGAATGATGGCCTGTGCCAAACCAACCCTTTGTCTATATCCTTTTGACAAAGCGCCAATTTTCTTTTTTTGTTCCACCTGCAATCCCGTAAGTTCTATCATTTCCTTCACACGGTTCTTTAAATTCTTTACCTGATGGATCCCACCCACAAATTCTAAAAATTCTTTCACATACATATCAAGATACAAGGGGTTGTGTTCGGGTAAATAACCAATTTGCTTGCGAACCTCCATGCTTTGCTCGTTAATATCATAACCGCACACCTTAACACTTCCTTCGGAGGGAGGAATGTAACAGGTAATAATTTTCATCATGGTGCTTTTTCCGGCGCCATTAGGACCTAAAAAACCAATGATCTCTCCTGAATTAACTTCAAATGAAACGTGATCAAGCGCCTTTTGAGCGCCATATAATTTAGTAACGTTATCAACTATTATGGACATAAATTTATCTTAAAGTTTTATTCCCATTAAACACACATCATCAATTTGTTCGTTATTTCCTTTCCATACAGAAAAAGCAGTAATGACCGCGTTTTTTTGTTCGGAATGTGATTTGGTAAAATTGTTCAGTAAAATTTCTTTTAAACGTTTGTATTTGAATTTTTTTCCTTCCGGACCACCAAACTGATCGGCAATACCATCAGAGAACAAATATACTGCATCCCCTTTTTTAATATCTAACTGGTGATTAACAAAAGGAATACGGGATTCAAATCTGCCTATGGGTTGCTTAGTGGCTTTTATTTCGGTAATGGCGCTATTTGAAATAATATAAAGTGGATTGTTGGCTCCCGCATATTCCAGTTTCAAATTAGCAATATCCAGTGAACAAAGTGTTATATCCATTCCGTCTCTAACGTCAGATCCGCTTTTTGAGAACGATTCTTCCACTAAGGCGCTTAATTTATCTAAAATTTCTCCGGGTTTTGTGATCTCAAATTCATTTACAACTCTGTTCAAAGCATTCACGCAAATTACACTCATCATTGCGCCGGGTACTCCGTGTCCGGTACAATCAGCCACAGCAAAAAACACTTTATTATCTTTTTTATCGATCCAATAAAAATCGCCGCTCACAATATCTTTTGGAAGGTAAACCACAAAAGAGGATGGTAATAAACTTTCAATCAAGCGGTGAGAAGGTAAAATAGCTCTTTGTATCCTTTGTGCATAAGTGATGCTATCGGTAACTTCTTTGTTCTTGTTCTCGATCTCATGCTTCTGCATTTGGATTTGTTTTTCAGCGTTCTCACGGGTTTTAATGAACATCCAAACTACTATAAGTATTAAGATGAGAGGCAGCAAAGCTACCTCAGGCATGTTGTCATATGTTTCGTTTGTTACGTTAATGTTTTGTGAAAGACCTCCGGCAACTCCGGAAATAAGGATCATTGATATTATAATTATTATACCCCATTTACGTCCAAAAAGAAAAAAAGCAAAAAGAATAAAAAGCGAGATCCAAAAACCGCCCGACATATCCTGCTTACCTTTTGAAATGAGAATATTGAGACAGGAAACAACTACTTGTTGAACTATGTAGATGATGGAAGCTAATCGAAGATCATTACGATATTTTAAAATGAATGGTATCGCGCCAAGCCCTATCACCGCTACAGTGGTTATGGCGATATGAACCGGTTGCCAGCGAATGAAAAGATCGACATAGAACAAAGCGCCCAATAAAAAGAAGGCCAGCGA
>JBGASH010000120.1:0-9201 GCA_044229775.1 Bacteroidia bacterium | reverse complement strand
CCAGGCTGTGATCGACGAAACCAACGCGTTATTCTCTTCGGTAAAAAAACAACGCTTAAAAGAATACATTGATGCAAAACAAAAAACGATCGACAGCAAAAACAAACGCATCGATTCGTTAACTGCTAAAATAACCGAAATCAAGAACAAGTATAATCTTTTTAACACCCGTGCTCAGGCTAAGAACATTGCTAAGGCCCTTGATAAAGGACAAACACTTAGTGCCGAAGATAAATTAACGCTTGACGGATTAAAGAATCAAACACAACAGATCGATGAGATCGAAACGCGGATCAAAGGCGAATTCAGAACACTTAATTTTTTGATTAAAGAACAAGCTAAGTTTTTGGCCGATTTTGGTGGCGACATCAAGTTCATTGACCTTGTTTCACCTCCTACCCTTCCTGATAAAAAATGTTTTCCGGTGCGTTGGGTGATCGTTACTTTATCTACCCTATCGGCATTTGCTTTGGCCGTAATATTCTTTATCCTATCTCACAAATCGGTAAGAAAAGTTGATTAAGCTAAATAAGATAGCCGTTTTTTACTTTTTACTTTTTGCTTACATTTTTTGTAATGCCTACGTTCTCGTTTATAAACGCGATTATTTTTATCCTTTCAACGCTATTCCTCTTGTTATTTTGGTTTTTTACTGGGCCATTTATCACATTGAGCGCGTTGTGTTTTTTATGGTGTTTTGTACACCGCTTGCCATTACATTAAAAGATCTGGGATTAAGCGAAGGGATCGACCTAAGCCTTCCTACCGAACCTTTAATGGCGGGAATAATGATCATTTATCTTTTAAATGAGGTGATGTTCAAGATCACCCCCCGAAACATTTTACGACATCCGGTTACCATTTTGATCTTCATTCAACTCACCTGGATGTTCGTTACCACCCTCAGTAGCGAAAATTTTGTGGTTTCTATAAAATACCTTGTAGCACGCTTGTGGTTCGTGTTTAGTTGTTATTTTATTTGTACGCAATTGTTCAAGGATAAGAAAAACATCTTGAAATTCATTTTCGCATATGCCATTCCTCTTGCTATAGTGTGCTTGATCACCATTTACAGGCATGCCGCCTATAATTTTAACGATAAGATCGCCGACTGGATCGTGGATCCGTTCTACAACGATCACACGGCTTATGGCGCTGTATTGGCCATGTTCATTCCTGTAATGCTGGCCATTTTATTTATGAAGGATATTTCAAAGTTAACGAAGAGTATGGCCCTTACTTTTTTTATGATCTTTAGTTTGGCCATTATTTTATCGTTTGCCCGTGCAGGTTGGCTTAGCTTAATAGCGGCACTTGCTATTTACGGTACCTTGCTTCTAAAAATAAAATTCAAAAACTTATTGCTCACAGTGGTTACCGTAGTGGGTTTGTTCATGGCATTTCAGGAGGAGATCTTTATTGCTTTGGGAAGGAATACCACTGATTCGGAAGGGAATTTTTCGGATAACGTCTCTTCTATCACCAACATTTCTACCGATGCTTCCAATTTGGAGCGCCTTAACCGTTGGGCCTGCGCCATTAGAATGTTTAAAGAAAAACCGGCTTTAGGATGGGGACCAGGGACCTATCAATTCTATTACGCGCCATTTCAAAAAAGTAACGAACGCACCATTATCAGTACCAATTTTGGAACAAACGGTAACGCGCATAGCGAATATTTGGGACCGTTAAGCGAACAGGGTGTTTTAGGAATGTTGATAGTGGTATTACTTTTATTTACCACCATTTTTCTTGGTTACCGGCTTTGTTATACGGTTAAGGACAAAAATCTTCGTGTACTTACATGCGGTGTATTCTTAGGCTTATTCACGTATTTTGTGCACGGCTTTTTAAATAATTTTTTGGATACCGATAAAGCTTCGGTTCCCTTCTGGGGATTTCTCGCCATCATGGTTTGCATTGATGTATACCATAGAAATTCGGAAGAAAGCAAAAATGCCTAGTTGCATTTGATCGTTAGAAGGGCTATATCGTCCACAAAATCCGTTTCGCCTTTAAACTCATCCGCGTAAAATAAAACAGCATCGTTTACAAATCCCGGTTCCGCATTACTGTTTTTAAGTAAGATATCGGTGATGGTATCTTCACTAATATACTCACCGGCCGAATTAATAGTATCGGTTAAACCATCGGTATAACAAAACAAAGTGAAATCCTCTTTAATATCAATGATCTCCATGTCGATGAAAGGAACGTATTCCGATATTCCCAATAAGGTACAGCCTTTTGTTAGTTTTGTGAAAGTTTGGTTTCTTAACAACAGTGGCGCGTTATGACCGGCGTTAATATAAATGAGTTGTTTGGTATAGGTATTGATCTTCGCTAAAAAAATAGAAACAAATTTTTCGCCCTTGGCGTTTTCCCAAACACGCTTATTCAATTCAAGGATAATGTCTTTTAAATTATGTGTATAGTTAATTAAACTATGTAACGTGGCTTGAATATTACTCATTAAAAATGCCGCCGCAATTCCTTTTCCCGATACATCGGCCACACAAAACAAGAATTCGTGGTTGTTCAATTTTATAAAATCGTAATAATCGCCACTCACCTGTTGGTGTGGAATATATTTAGCGGCCACCTTAAAGGTATCGGTATTGGGAAGATCTTTTGGGAACAAAAGCTGTTGCATGGTTTGTGCCAGCTCTAACTCTTTTTGGATCTGCGCTTTTTGAATGGCTTGCCTGTAGAGTTTTTTATTTTCAATGGCCACCACAATAATATTGGTGAGGGTTTGAATATAGGGCAAATGTTTTATGGCCGCGCTAAGTTCTATCTTTTGTTCATTTACATCGCCCAATAAAACATAAGCTAACGGCGTTTTTTTATGAAATACCGGAATAACAATTTCAAAACTCTTGCTTAAATTTCCTTTCGGAAAACTTATCGTTTCAATTTCTTTTATCTCTAAAAGTTCTTTTTCAAATTCGAAGTGGTTGAATTTTTCGGAAACACCGTATTTTAAAATGCAGGTCCATTCCCGGTCAAAACTAAATAACACCAGTTTTCCTACTTTTAAACGGTTCTCCAAAATATCCTGATAAAGGTCGTGAGTAATTGCGAAGTAGATTGATTATTGTTAATGGCTTTGGTAATTTCGAGAATAGCCTTGAGCTTTACATCCTTTACTGTAAGCACAGTCTTTACTATTTTACCCTTTCGAAGATTCAATACCAGATTTAAATTAGGTAAACCGTTTCATTTCCCTTTTTAGAAAAATCGGCTTCAATGTGTTCTTGTAATGTGGTGGATAAAGATAATCCCACAAAATCGGCTTTAACCGGGTAACGCGTATGGCTTCTATCAACGAGTACAAGCGTGTTTAAGCGTTTCAAGGGTTTATCCAAAAACAATTTTACCCCATACATTAAGGTTTTTCCGCTGTTTAAAACATCATCCACCAGTACCACGGATCTATTACTGTATTCTTTTTCTGAAATACTTAATTCCGATACGGTTGCCCATGGATTTTCTTTATTCACTTTAATTTTACAGAGCGTAATTTTCAGTGGCGATATTTTTTTTAATATCTCTTCCAATCGCTCCGCAACTTTATAGCCATTACCTTCAACACCGGCAAGGATCAACTCTTTCTCATCAAAATTTTTTTCATATACCTCATAGGCCATACGATTAAGTTTTTGGCCAATCAGTACCGAATCCAATATTTTTGTCTTATTCATTAATAGGCTTTAATTAATTCTTTAAGCTTTTGTTTTACTTTATCGTTCGGTTCCACTAATGGCAAACGTAAAGTTGGACCGCAAATATTTAAAATGGTCAAAGCTTGCTTAATGCCACCAGGATTACCGTCGGCAAAAAGCTGATCGGTAATGTCCATTAATTTATAATGCAACTTTTGTGCCTTTGCGGTTTCGTTCTTTAAAGCCGCGCGAACCATATCCGAAAAATCTTTAGGAAATGCGTTTCCAACAACCGAAATCACACCATCGCCACCGCAGGCTATTAAAGGCAAAGTAAAATTATCATCACCACTGATCACCAAAAATCCCTTTGGTTTGTTTTTTATGATCTTCATGCACTGCTCCATGTTACCCGAAGCTTCTTTAACCGCTACAATATTTTTAAAATCCTTTGCTAAGCGCACCGTTGTGTCCCATGCAATATTAGAAGAGGTACGACCCGGTACATTGTACAATATAATTGGCAGGTGACTGGCTTTACTAATGGCTTTGTAATGCTGGTAAATACCTTCCTGCGACGGTTTGTTATAATATGGCGATACCGATAAAATGGCCGAGAAATCTTTCGCGTTCACTTTTTTAACCTGCTCAACGATTTCAGCCGTGTTATTTCCGCCAACACCTAATACCAATGGCACACGTTTTTTTGTTGCTTTAACAATGCATTCTTTCACGTCTTTTTTCTCGTCCTTACTCAACGTCACCGACTCACCGGTGGTTCCCAATGCAACAATATATTCAACCTTACCGGCAATCAAATGATTTACCAGTTTTTTTAACGCGTCAAAATCTATTTGTCCGCTTTTTTTAAATGGTGTTACAATAGCTACACCTGTTCCTTTTAAATTTAAATGTGCCATAAAGCAAAATTAATCATTTAGTTTTTATCATCCTTAAATAATTTAATGCCTGATTTAAGTAGTTTTCGAGGCTTAAATTATTGTGCAATTCTATTTTAAGATCGTAAATGGTTGTATGATAAGTCGCCCGACCCTACTTTGCACTCGGTACTGGCTAAGCCTGATAAGCATTTAAATGCGATTTCTCCGGCTAAACAACAATCTACCAACACGTCAAATTGCTTTGATGCAATTCTTTCAAGGACGTTAGCATTGGGAATTTGTAAAAAATTAAGGTCTTTTTTATTAAGACTCAGGAAAGCCTCGTTATTTTTTGTGAGTTTATCGTTATGCACCACAACAATATCGACCTTCTTATCAATTTCGTAAATAAATTTTTTAAGCGCTACGTTATTGAGATCGGAATGATGCGCTAAAATGGCAATGCTTTCGATATTTTCAAGCTGAACAAAGGCTTTTTTTATTTTAGAAGATTGTGCCTTTATTTTTTGGTCGACTATGTAATTAGCAATAGCCTTGAACATTTACACTTTAAAATTTGGTTCGTTAACCAATTCCAAAAATTTTGAAACGGTATCGTTTAGATCAGCGTCGCTACGACCACCGGCCGCGTTAATGTGTCCACCACCATTAAAATAGGTTCTTGCAAATACGTTCACATCAAATTTTCCTTTGCTGCGAAAAGATATTTTCACTTTCCCATCCATTTCAACAAACAACCCCGAGAATTTAATTCCTTTTATTGAGAAGGGATAATTAACGAGTCCCTCGGTATCGCCTTTTTGAAAATT
This sequence comes from Bacteroidia bacterium, assembly GCA_044229775.1. Taxonomy (GTDB): domain Bacteria; phylum Bacteroidota; class Bacteroidia; order B-17B0; family Aurantibacillaceae; genus JAHEYG01. The sequence goes on along the minus strand of JBGASH010000120.1, from coordinate 3,825 downwards.
AAAGCGGTTCAATTCGTCCTCTGTTAAAGTAATATAGGCAGTGTTCTTGGCAGGAAGCACGATCATTTTTTCACTAAGCGCATGACCAAGCAATTTCATGCGACTGTAGCTATAGGTGTCGTAAACCGCGTTGTGTATATCGCTCGGAACAGCGCCTCTTTCTATTAAGCCTGCCACCACTTTATGAACGTTGGCGGTCACGCTTGGAAAGCGAAACGAGCCTGTATCTGTCATAACCCCGGTATATAAACACGAAGCAATTTTTTTATCTATCAACTTTTTACCACCTAATCCAAGGATCAGATCGTAGATCAATTCGCAGGTACTGCATGCTTTTACATCGTGTAAAACCAGTTGCGCATAATTATCGGGTTGCTGGTGGTGATCTATCAAAACCTTAACGGCTTTGCTTTGGGCCACTATCTCTCCTAATTTTTCAATACGTTTAAGGGTGTTGAAGTCGAGCGTAAAAATAGCATCCGCTTTATTGATCAATTTTACCGCTTTTATTTCATCTTTCTGAAAATTGACCACCTTGTTATTTCCCGGTAACCAGAACAAAAATTCAGGATATTCGTTGGGAACAATAACCGTTGATCTCTTTTTTATTTTCGTGAGGTAGTTATATAACGCCAGGCTCGAGCCCATGGCATCGCCATCAGGGCTCCAGTGTGTAACAATAACAATGTTATCGGATTTTTTTATTAAGGTCTTAAATTTTGAAAAACTATCTTTTCTCATAATGGACCCTAAAGTTAATTAATTATTTCGGGTTCCGGGTTAATAAATAGGCGTTAATTATTGCGAACTTCGAGGTAAGCCGTTTTAATGTTAATAGCGGTTTAATTGGGCGTAAAAAGTTTAAAATATTGAAAAATAAACACGGAATTTTTAACCCGAAATACGTCATAATGTCATCTGAAATAATAATAATTTCATATATTTGCACTCCAATTTAAAGAAATAATTATGGCAGGAAATACGACATTTACAATGATAAAGCCCGACGCTGTTGAGGCTAATAATATTGGCCCTATTTTGGCTAAAATAAATCAGGCAGGTTTTACTATTAAAGCGATGAAATATCTGCGTTTAACCAAAGAGCAGGCCGGTGAGTTTTACGGTGTTCACAAAGCCCGTCCGTTTTACGGCGAATTAGTGGAATATATGAGCAGCGGCCCAATTGTAGCGGCGGTTCTTATTAAGAACGACGCGGTGGCCGAGTTCAGGAAATTGATCGGTGCTACTGATCCTACCAAAGCTGAAGAGGGAACGATCCGAAAATTATTCGCTAAATCAATTGCCGCAAACGCTGTACATGGCTCCGACAGCGACGAAAATGCGCAAATAGAAGCGAGTTTTTTCTTCTCGCAATTGGAAAGATTCTAATTAGAAAATCCTGACCCTCCGGTTGGGATTTTTTGCTTTAAAAACTAATTAACTATATAAAAGGGATTATCAACAAAACGCGTTCTTAAACATTCAATTTTATAAATTTGACAAGCTAAATAATTTAAATGATGCAGACTTTGGAAAAAATAAACGGTGACTACGAAACCCAGTTGAACGATTGGGTTCAGCATGAGAAAGCAGTTATAGACCTTATAAACGCTATTGGTAAGCTTTGGTTTGAGAAATCCATTGAATTGGTGCTCTTCCGGAATCAACTGGTTGACAGAAGCGCCAGTGAGATCATGAAACTTCACCTTTACGCGAAGAACATCGTTAAAAAACCCATTACTGTAAAAGACACCGTTGCTTTAGCTAAGGATATTTACAATGCCGATATCTGTCCTTCTAAAATTGATATTGGAAAACTGGCCTACGAATGGCATCAGGAACAAGGAAAATACAAATCAACTACCGATTTTATAAATCATAAACTCAAAAATTTTATTGGTCAAAAAACCACCATTACGCCAAAGGACGTGGTATTGTTTGGTTTTGGCCGTATTGGAAGATTAGCGGCACGCGAGATCATTGCACAAGCCGGAAAGGGCGAACAACTCCGTTTAAAGGCCATTGTTACCCGTGGTAACAGCGATGATGAGATCATTAAACGCGCCGACTTATTACGTACCGATTCGGTTCACGGGCCATTTCCGGGAACAGTAATTGAAGATCTGGAAAATAAAGCGTTAATCATTAACGGGCACACCGTTCATATGATAGACGCAAAAAATCCGGAAGATGTGGATTATACCAAATACCACATTAATGATGCTTTGCTGATTGACAACACCGGTGTATTTAGAGATAAGGAAGCCCTTAGCCGTCATTTAAAAGCGAAAGGCATCACAAAAGTATTACTCACTGCTCCCGCTAAAGGCGATGTGCCTAATGTGGTGCACGGGGTAAATCACGAGACCGTTGATCCTTCAAGCGGACAAATATTTTCAGCAGCTTCGTGTACCACTAATGCCATTATGCCTGTTTTACAGGTTATAGATAAAGAGCTGGGCATTATTAAAGGACATATTGAAACCGTGCACTCGTACACCAACGACCAAAACTTATTGGATAACTACCACAAAAAATACCGTCGTGGTCGTTCCGCCGCTTTAAATATGGTAATTACCGAAACCGGTGCCGAAAGCGCTTTGAAAAAGGTATTACCGCATTTAGCAGGAAAATTTACCGCCAACTCGGTGCGTGTACCAACCCCGAATGTTTCTTTGGCCATTTTAAATTTGAATATCAGCAAAGAAGTAACCAAAGAAGACGTGAATGAGATCATGCGTAAATACGCTTTAGAGGGAAATCTGGTGGAACAAATTCAATATTCTTTCAGTAACGAATTAGTTTCAACTGATATTGTTGGCAACCCTTGCGCTTGTGTATTTGACAGTCAGGCCACCATTGTTTCTCCCGATAAAAAAAGTATCGTTCTTTATGTTTGGTACGATAACGAATACGGTTATACCCGTCAGGTAATTCGTTTCAGCAAATACATTAGCGATGTAAGAAGAGCGGTTTACTACTAGTTGAGAGTTGAGTGTTTAGAGTTCGTAGAATTGTCATACTGACCTTGACGAAGTGTGACTTAAAAGAATTGTAATACTAGTTGAGAGTTAGTAAAAGCTGCTGTGATCTGAACAATCGCGATAAAGAAAATTTTATTCTTGTTTTCCTTCAATGAAACGAAAAACAAGCGCGGCTAAAATGGCGCCCGAAAAACTTCCAACCAAAAATATCCAGAGGTCGTACCAGGCGGTCATTTTTAAAATAGAAGTTCCCAATGCAACTGCCGGATTGAACGCGCCACCCGAAATTCCACCAAGCGTATAAGTCATGGCTGTTACGGTTAAACCAATTGCTAATCCAAAATAAGAATTGCCTGCAGTAGCTTTAGAAACCGCCACATTCAATATAACAAATACCAAAGCAAACGTTCCGCACATCTCTGCCACAACCGATCTTAAAATTGAAAGAGGCATAATTTCGGTAGCGGGTTTATCGGCATTGAAATAGATCGCCAGATAAGAAGCGGCAACAGCTCCTGCTAATTGAAAGATCATATAAAGGATAGAATCCGGAAATTTCATTTTTTTAAGGATAACAATTGCCAATGTTACAGCCGGGTTGAAATGCGCGCCCGAAATATGCGTCAAGCCATAGATCATTACAATTAAAATACAGCCTATCGCAACAGGTGCCATAATACCGGTAACGCTGTTAACAGTTAATCCGATGGTTAAAAGAAGAAAAAAAGTTCCGATGAATTCGGCCAAATACTTTCGCATAACGGTAATTTGTCTAAAGATAAAACAATTTGATAAACCGAAAATACGCTGTTTTTAAGAATTTTAAGATCAGGTTGTTAAT
>JBGASH010000119.1:0-9209 GCA_044229775.1 Bacteroidia bacterium | reverse complement strand
AGCAGGAAATTCATATGTATGCTACGGTGCCTGGCTAGGGAACATGGTTTGTAAAGTAAATACCACCGGCGTACAGGTGTTCAATAATACGGCCGCCCAAAATGGCAGCGCTTACAACAACGGCGAAGCTTACGAAATGGCGTTAAATTGCAATACCGGTAAATTATATTCGGCCGGTTATTTTACATCTGGACCAAAAACAGTTTGGGAAGTTAGTCAGGTTACCGGAATGCACAGTAATTGGCAAAACAGTAATACGGCCGCTTCAACGGAAGTTCGCTCATTAGAGACAGATGATGCAGGCGACGTTTACCTATTGTCATTTCCGGTAGGCAGTGCTCAAACCGGAAACCGTTTGGTAAGAATGAGCTCAACGCTTGGCCCCATCTGGAATGTGAACAGTGGGTATTCTAACACCGAAACTCAAGCGGGTTATTATCCTAATTCTTATAACGGCATCAATGCGTTAATTGTTGGATGTTTTGCTTACACCACCGATGGTGTAACGGTAAAAAAATGGGACAAAGCCACGGGTAACCAAATTGGATCGGGCGTTAACGTTCCGGGCGGTGTTTTTCAGGCATGTAGCGGCATGTATTTAGATGCTTGCGGCAATCTTTACGTTGGTTCAACTACCGGCGTTTGTAAATACGATCAAAATCTAACACAGCTAACATTTAGTAATACTACCGGAGCGGTTTATGATATTACGGGTGGCAACATTGCCGGTGAAATTGTGGCTTGTGGCGCCGGTTTTATTTCTTCTATCAATATGAATACTTGTACTCAATTAAGTATTACCACTACCTTCACTCCTCCATCAGGTTCTAACTGTTCGGCTTGTAATGCTATTGCCAGTGCTACATCCAATGCCTGCTCAGTAACATTTTCTTGGTCTAACGGTGCTACCACCCCGACCATTGGAAATTTATGTCCGGGTTCTTATACAGTCAACATTACCGGTGGCGGTTGTTCATCGTTTAACACCTCTTCGGTGGTTGTAATTCCTGGAGGTGGTGTATTCTCCGTTAATCCTGTTATTTTAAATGCCGGATGTTCAAATCCTAATGGTACGGTAACGCTTAATGGTTCGGGCGGAACGCCAACTTATACCATTGCTCAGGGAAGCAGTACCATTGCGACCGGTGTTAATTTACCATATACATTTACGGTTAGTCCGGGCACCTATACTTACGTGATCGCCTCAGCTAACGGTTGTACCACCTCCGCCGTTGCAACGGTATCACTCACCAATACACTTTTAACCGCTGCCACGGCTTCATTAACTTGTCCTAACGGCAGCAACACCAGTTTCTCATTATCTGTTAGCGGCGGTTTTGGCTCATCAGCTACCTTTACGTGGAGCGGACCGGGTGCTTTCAGTTCCAATGTTCAGAATCCGGTATTCCCGAATGGCGTTTTTGGAACGTACACGGTTACTACGCAAGATGGTGCTTGTTCTAGTACAACAACCGTTACCATTACTAATCCGGTAATTACGCCAACTGTTGTAACACAAGGCACAGTGTCGTGCGTTACCAATGCGTTTTTATGGGCTCAAAATATTCCTGCCGGTTATACTTATTCATGGAGTCCAACTTCCGGCATTGTTGGTTCCAACACCACTCAAACAATAACGGTTAATCAGGCTGGTGTTTATACTTGTACAATTATTAATGCCGCTACGGGTTGCGCTGCTTCGGCAAGCGGTAATATTACGGCCGACATTGCAGTAGCTACCGCCAGTATTTCACCCGGAAATCAGATCATACAATGCGGTATCATTCCATCAACCTATACCGGTTCTCCTGCACCGTTATCTAATTACAGTTATCAGTGGTTCACGCCATGTGGTCCGCCATTAGCTGGATATATTTGCAGTCCGGGTTGTATAGGTGTTTACACATTTGAGTGTACCAATAATCTTAACGGTTGTAAATCCATTAAAACAGTTACCGTAACTGCAAACAATAGCATTCCGGCTCTTACCATTACAGCACAAGCCAATAATTATTACGTTACCTGTGTTACTTGCGTTACTATGCAGATCACGGCATCCATTACGGGAACGGCTTCTGCGGGTATTGGTGTTAATTGGCAAAATGGTGCCGGGACAACTACCTTAACTACATCTAACACGTATAGCACTTGTATTCCCGGAAATTATATTGCCTTTGCTTATAATTTGGCCGCACCAAACTGTTCGGTAGCGCAAATGGTAACCGTGTTGCAAAATACCAATACGCCTACCGCTGCATTTACCACTTCGGTATGGGGCGCACAAAGTCCAACGTTAACATGTTATAATCCCTGCGTAGTTATTACCGGAACTTCAACCGCTACTAGTTACAGTGTTGCATGGAATACACCGGGTACCATACCTGATGTTACAGTGAGTGTATGCTCTACCACTAATACATCACAAACATTATTAACGCCTACTTATAGCGTGGTTATTACGGATCTGGTTAATGGTTGTGTGAAAAAATTACCGGTGCCCGTTTATCAGGATCTTAAAACCGTAACATTAACCGCTAAGGCCACACCGAGTTTATTAACATGTAAGGTACTCCAATCACAATTGCAGTATACGCCTAACCCAATTGCTTCGTTGCACACGTGGACCTGGACCTCACCACCACCTTCTTCTTCTACCGTACAAACAAATCCGGTAGATGTATTTTCACCGGGAGTTTATACCCTTGAAGCAACCAATTCGGTGAACGGGTGTAAATCATCACAAACCGTACAGGTTGGTATTGATAACATTCCACCGGCAATTGTTCCGGTGCCCGATGCTACCTTAGCGTGCGGAAGTAGTACAACGTTACTGAACGCAGGTGTAACATCAACGGTGGGGAATACTTATTTCTGGACAATAGTACCTAACGGTGCGGCGGTAGCTCCAATTACAATACTTATTTCTGGACAATAGTACCTAACGGTGCTGCGGTAGCTCCAATTACAGGAGGCACGCCTAACGTGAACATGCTTGGTTTTTATGAAGTAACCATTACCAATACTATTACCGGTTGTATCAATACCAATACCATACGCGTTGTTCCCGGATCAATAACTGTAACCTTTACACCAGATCCGCCAACCGGTTTTGCACCATTGGACGTTAATTTTATAAATGGTAGTACACCCGGCTGTACATCACTTTGGGGCTATGGAAACGGAACCACATTGACCTCTACCGCTACTATTAACGGTTTTACCACCTACCATTCGCCGGGTACATACACGGTAATATTAATTGGTCAGAAAGGTATTTGTATTGATTCGGCAGAAGCGGTGGTGATTGTTGATATACCGTCTAAACTGGAAGCACCAAACGTGTTTACTCCGAATGGCGACGGCATTAACGATGTGTTTATTTTACATACCGCCAACTTAACGGGTATTACCGCTACCATTTTTGACCGATGGGGCGTTAAAATGTATGAGGTGACAACCGACAAAGGCAATATAGCCTGGGATGGAAAAACCCTTGCCGGCAAAGAAGTTCCGGCGGGGACCTACTTCTGGATAGTAACCGCCAGCGGTAAGGATGGGGTTGATTACAATCAAAAAGGCAATGTTACCATTTACAGATAAATTCTTTTAAACAATACTTGAATAAAGCCCTGCATCTTAGCGGGGTTTTATTTTTTCTGCTATTTTTGTACACTAATTAAAATATATGTCGCAAAAGCCTGAAGATTTTTTTAAGAACATCATTTCTCATTGTAAAGAATATGGATATATTTTTCCGAGCAGCGAAATTTATGATGGCCTGAGCGCGGTTTACGATTACGGACAATACGGTGCCGAACTTAAAAAGAACATTCGCGAATATTGGTGGAAAGCCATGGTGCAGATGCATGAGAACATTGTGGGTATTGACGCGGCTATCTTTATGCATCCAACCACCTGGAAAGCGAGCGGACACGTTGACGCATTTAACGACCCGTTAATCGATAATAAAGACAGTAAAAAAAGATATAGGGCCGATGTGTTGATTGAAGAACATGTAGCAAAAATTGAAGATAAAATCACTAAGGAGGTTGAAAAAGCCGCCAAACGTTTCGAGAATTTTGATGAGAAAATGTTTCGCTCTACCAATGGCCGTGTGGTAGAATATCAAAAAAAGATAGATGATATTAATAACCGCTTTAAAACGGCAATGAATGCCGGCGATCTGGCAGAAGTAAAGCAAATTATTGTTGATTGCGAAATTGTTGATCCTATAAGCGGAAGTCGCAACTGGACGGATGTACGCCAATTCAACTTAATGTTCAGCACTTCTATGGGGTCGGTGGCCGAAGAAGGAAATACCATTTATTTAAGACCGGAGACTGCACAAGGAATTTTTGTGAATTATTTGAACGTACAAAAAACGGGACGTATGAAAATTCCGTTTGGGATCGCGCAAACCGGTAAAGCATTTAGAAACGAGATCGTAGCTCGCCAGTTCATTTTTAGGATGCGCGAATTTGAACAAATGGAAATGCAGTATTTTGTAAAACCGGGTACCGAAATGCAATGGTACGAATACTGGAAAGAAGCCCGTTTAAAATGGCATTTGAGTTTAGGGTTAGGAAAAGAGAATTATAAATTTCACGATCATTTAAAATTAGCGCATTATGCTAATGCCGCTTGCGACATTGAATTTGCTTTTCCATTTGGGTTTAAAGAGCTGGAGGGTATTCACTCGCGTACCGATTTTGACTTGAAGCAACACGAACAACATAGTGGAAAAAAATTACAGTACTTTGATCCAGAAGAAAACAAGAGCTATGTACCTTACGTTGTTGAAACCTCTGTTGGATTAGATAGATTGTTTTTATCAATACTTTCGGCGGGGTTTAAAGAAGAAACTTTAGACGGTGGCGATACAAGAGTTGTATTAAACCTCCCTCCCGCTCTGGCGCCAATTAAAGCGGCTATATTTCCCTTGGTAAAAAAGGATGGCTTACCGGAGTTGGCCGAAAAAATAATGAACGAATTAAAATTCGATCACAATGTTATTCTCGACGAAAAGGATACCGTTGGAAAACGTTATCGTAGACAGGACGCTATAGGTACGCCATTTTGTATTACGGTTGACCATCAAAGCTTAGAAGATCAAACAGTAACCATTCGTCACCGCGATACCATGCAGCAAGACCGCATAAAAATTTCGGAATTATTAAATATTCTTAATGAGAAAGTGAGTTTGAAGAGTTTACTTAAGACACTTTGAAATCAATGAATTGTTACTGAATCACTAGTTACATTCTGCTTCTTCTCGTAAATATAAGTTCTTATACCGCCGTAATCGATCATTCTTTTTTCTTTACCCCACTGGTTTAATTTTGCTTCTATAGAATGGTTAGGGTCTCCTATTGCAAAATGTGAATTGACATAAATAAAACGCTTTGCATAGGCTGTATCCATATAAGCCCACGAAGAAACATCATTAACCAAATACAACCTTTTTGAAGCCATAAACTCTCTAAAATGCGAATAATCATTATCGTATTGGTATCGCGCGATATAGTAGCCAAAACAATATAATTGATAGGCAGGCTTTACCATTACAACATCAGAGTCTTGCATTAACACACGAAGATCAGAGGCAACGATCTTCCAATCTTCACCCTTGTATGGGTTCAAATTCAATAATTTTCCAGACTGAAGAACAAAATACAAAATCAAAAAAAGTTTAACCCCTTGAATAAATGGTATTCGACTCATTACGAAACCCACTAAAACATAAAGTGGAAAGGAAGTGTACAGTATGTATCTTGGGATAAAAACCGATGACGTCACACTAGAAAACAAATAAATAATTGCGATAATTACGAAAGAAAAACAAATGAGATCAGATAAAAGATAAATATCTTTTTTCCAAAAACGTTTTCTATAAAAAACGATGATCAATCCTAAAGTAATTGCGACCAACAAGCCATACATTTTTAGCAAATGGTGATCTACGGCAATGCTATCTATGTAATTCGTAACATCATCCCAAACTGGTTTTTGAACCCAAAAATTAAATCGGGTTACGTCATAATTATTGGTGTTTGAAAAATAAGGTTTAAGTAGAATATAGATCCAATGAGTAATGCTCAAAAAAACAAAAAGCTGAGAAATAAAAAATAATTTCAGGCTCTTCCTGTATTTTTTATACCCGATAAGTAAAGCAAGAAATTGTCCGATAGGAATAAATATAGCCGTAAAATGGGTATAGAAAAGGAGGGTATTAATAAGAAAAAGAAAAAAAGCATTTTTACGTGAAGGTGTCTTCAGTAAATTCATGAATACTAGAAAAGATACAGACGCAAGAAAAAACACCATTGAATAGCACCTCGCATCGTGAGAATAAAGAAGATGTACGCCAGAAATTGAATAAAGCGCTGTAGCAAAAAAACCAGTTAATCGATTAAAGTGATTTTTTGAAATATAAAACAATGGCCATAAGGTAGCGGTAGAAAAAATAAGAGATAATGAACGTAAGCTCATTTCTGAGATACCAAATATCATGCTCCACCATTTAGCCAGTAAAAAATAAAGTGGCGGATTAATACCCTCAGTTGAAAGAGCTAGTATGTCACCTTCGGTTGAATGACAGATATCAAGTGTAGCTGATTCATCCCCAGTAATACTTACTTCACCAAGATAAATTCCTTTAACAAAAACATTAATACTAGCTAACAAAAACAAATAACTATGTTCGTGTCGGTACAAAAACCGGAATAAGAACATAAAAGGTTTGTTTATTGCACTGATCAAATTTACCACAAATACAAAGATTGCGATAAATTTTATATTTACCAATGTATTCTTCACGGGTAAAATCTGTTGCTAAAGCCTGGAATTTACTTCTTAAACTTCTGCATTGGGTTGGTACCGTGGCTTTGTCCGCGTACAGCTTTTTCGGCCTTGAAAACTTCAAAGCGGGTTGGTTCACTTTTGATGTTCCAAACATTGTTAGATTCGTCTATATCCGCTGTTTCTTTGTAAGGATCAATTAATATAGCGGCTACTTTTTTATCCTTCATAAAAGTTTTGGTAACCTCTTTTTCATTCTTACGCCAAACATACGCGTTAATCCGGTCTATTTCTTTACTGCCATCGGCATAGATCCAGTTAATGATGATGGGCATTACTGCTCCGCCTTTGTTGGTAAAACGCAATTCGTAAATTAATTTGTTCTCAAATTTTTTGAAAGAACTATCCGCTAATAGGTCCATGTTCTCATAACGATTCTTTATTTCTTTGGTAACCGTTTGCTCACCGCCATAATGCGAATAAAAATCCTTAAGGGTTGTATCGGTCTCCACTAAAAATTTCATACCCGACTCGCGATTACGGATCTTACTAATGTCGGCGAATCTTTTACCTTGTGGATACGTAATAACAGTATCCATTTTTTCCGGTAATTTTTTTCCGTTCACCACACTATAAACTTTCACGCTGTCCAATGAAATATCAACCGGTTCGGTATCGTAAAACCAGGCGCGCCAAAACCAATCCAGGTCAACAGCCGAGGCATCTTCCATGCACCTGAAAAAATCTGCCGGTGTAGGGTGTTTAAAAGCCCAGCGTGTACAATAGGTTTTAAAAGCATAGTCAAATAATTCGCGACCCATAATGGTTTCGCGTAAAATATTTAAAGCGGTAGCAGGTTTAGCGTAGGCATTAGGACCAAAATGATGAATGTTCTCACTATTGGTCATTATTGGTTCCAGTTGATTTTTTGGCAAACGCATGTAATCACAAATTTTATAAGCCGGTCCGCGTTGCGAAGCAAAATTATTATCAAACTCCTGCTCCGTTAAAAATTGCACAAATGTATTTAACCCTTCATCCAACCAGGTCCATTGACGCTCGTCGCTATTGATGATCATCGGAAAAAAATTATGCCCTACCTCGTGTATGATCACTAACAGCATGCCGTTCTTGGAAGCTTCTGTATAGGTTCCGTCTTTTTCGGTCCGGCCAAAATTAAATGAGATCATAGGGTACTCCATGCCGTTGGCCGCTTCAACACTTTGTGCAACAGGGTAAGGATAATCAATGGTGTATTTAGAATAGGTTTTAATGGTGTGCGCAATGGTTTTTGTTGAATATTTGTGATACAACCCCCAGGCTTCTTTTCCATAAAAACTCATGCACATGGTTTTATGTTTCCCCACAAAAGCCGGCATGGCATCCCAGCAAAATTTACGCGACGATCCCCACGAAAAATCACGAACACTATCCGCTTTAAAGATCCAGGTTTTGGTTGTAGTTGATTTATTTTTTTCGGCGGCTTTAGCTTCATCCAAATTCACAATTTCGGTTGGCTCGGTAGCAGTTTGCGCTTTTTGCCAGCGTGCCAATTGCGCAGGATTCAAAATTTGTGGATAATTTTGGCATTCGCCCGTTGAACAAATAATATGATCGGCCGGTACGGTCATTTTCACTTTAAAATTTCCGAATGCCAAAGCAAATTCGCCACGCCCTGTAAATTGTTTGTTTTGCCAACCCTGAAAATCACTGTACACGCACATACGCGGGTACCATTGTGTCATAGTGAACAAATGATTACCGTCTTCGGGAAAATACTCATAACCGCCACGGCCACCGGTTTCCATGCGGTTACTCATTTTGTATTTCCACTTTACTTTGAATTTTACTTTTGCTCCGGCTAAAAGTGTTTTAGGCAGGTCAATTCGCATCATCGTTTGATTGATGGTGTATTTCAAAGGTTTTCCCAATTCATCCGAAATTTCCAGGATCTTATCTCCCAGATCCTTTAAGTTCTCCTTAATTTGTAAATTCTTCAGTTGCGCTTCGGTGACAGGTTCCGTTATGGTGTTCTCATTAAAATACTGGTTATCGCCATTGGGATCGTGCTCGTTCTCGTCGAGCTGCAACCATAAATAATCCAAATTGTCGGGCGAATTATTTTTGTAGGTGATCCACTCGGTACCATTGATCATTAAATTTTTTTCATCAAGGGTCACATCAATATCGTAATCGGTCTTTTGCTGCCAGTATTTATGTCCCGGTGCACCGGATGCCGCGCGATATTCGTTGGGGTCACTTAAAATAGAACCCAATTGCTCAAATTTATTACCGTGATTAGAGCCGGGATTGTTTTTAATGTTTTGTGCACTGATGCACTTGGCCACCAAAAGCGTAATTATAAAATATTTTTTCATGAATTATAAATGTCAATTACCCGCTGTATACAC
>JBGASH010000118.1:0-9250 GCA_044229775.1 Bacteroidia bacterium | reverse complement strand
CATAAAGATTGGATCCAATATCTTCCACTACATTAAAATCGTATTGAAAAGTGGAATGCAATACCACAAATTCGCTGTTGCCACGCGATAGGTCTTTTATCATTAGCTGATTTCCGCTTGTACTTTCACTGGTATAAATGATCAAAAATCTTTCGTCGTGTGTGGTTTCGGCGCTAAAATTATAATTGGGATGCGCTTTATCTTCGTAAACCAGCTGATCTTGATCCTGGGTGTTTCCTACCAAATGATAGTATACTTTGTGATATTCGTTTTTCCCTGTAAAGGTGGCGCCGCTTTTTGGTTCGGCATAACGGCTATAATAAAAGCCATCTCCCTTCCAGGCAATAGATGAGAATTTTACCCAATGCAAAACTTCGCTCATATCTATTTTTGTAGCAATATCTCTTATGTGGATCTCCACCCAATCACTACCGGCATGTGAAATACCAAAGGCCGCCAGTTTGCCGTTTTTTGAAATAGATAATTCATTTAAAGAGGCCGTACCGTCTTTCGCCAGTTCGTTAGGATCCAATAAGATCTCGCCATTGTCGCAACAGGTATCTTTTTGAGTATACAATACACTTTGATTTTGTAAGCCATTATTCTTATACCAGAAAAAGCGATCACCTTTTTTAAAAGGAGCAGTTGCTTTAGAATAATTCCAGAGATCTTTTAAACGTGATTTTATTTTTTCACGATAAGGGATCTTTTCCAAATACGAGTAGGTAAGCTTATTTTCTTCAATAACCCATTGTTTGGTTTCGGCGCTATTATCATCTTCCAGCCAGCGGTAAGGGTCGCTTATTTTGGTGCCGAAATAATCATCGGTTTGTGTTCCTTTAGCAGTTTTAGGATAAACGACTGGCGTTTGAGCATTTAAAATAAATACGCCTGAAAAAATAAGTAAAAGTAATTTTCGCATTGTAACAATTGGGTTTTAATTTCGGCAGCATCATGCATCCGAACAACAAATATATAAAAGCTATTGAGAAAGCCTTGCTAATTAATGCGCCAAATATCAGTAAGGCGCAAAAAGACGCCATTGCCGCGTATATTGGAACAAAGCTAACCGTTTTAGGTTTAAACTCACCTGCACAAAAACAACTGGCCCGACAAAATTATGGTCTGAATTTAGAACCCCACGAGGGCCTGGAAGTATTTGATAAACTATTTAAATATTCCCCTGTTTTTGAAATAAAGAATACGGCTCTCCTCTTTGTTGATCTTAATTACAAGAAACTGAACAACGAAACACTTTTTAATGTGATGCTGGATTGGGTTGACCATGTAGATAATTGGGCGCATAGCGATTACCTCTCCAAATTTTATAGCCGTTTTATAGAGGAAAGCAATGGACGCTCAAGACTATTACCGCATTTAAAAAAATGGAATTCGCACAAGAATAAATGGAAACGTCGGCAGTCATTGGTTGCCTTATTGTATTATGCTCGCACCAAAAAAGAGCATCTGCCTTTTAATGCCATTATTGATTTTGTAAAACCGTTGTTAAATGATGAAGAGTATTTTGTTCAAAAGGGATTAGGGTGGACCCTTAGAGAAACCTATAACGTTTATCCCAAACAAACCTTTGATTTTATGGACCGGCATTACCATAAAATTTCTTCGGTGGCTTTTGCGGCTGCTTGCGAAAAAATGAACAGCCAACAAAAAAATTTGTTGAAAAAAAAGCGTAAAGCATACCGGGCAAAAAAGTAAATTTAGCCGTGGCTAAGTCAATAAATCCGCTTAAAACATTACTGCTATTTCTGCTTGTCAGCGGCCATTGGTGCCATGCGCAAAAACTCAGCGCCCGCGAGTATATCGAAAAATTTAAAGATGATGCCATAAAGGAAATGTATCTCCACAAAGTACCTGCCAGTATTGTATTAGCGCAAGCCATGTTTGAAAGCAGTAATGGCAACAGCGAACTTGCTAAAAACGCCAATAATCATTTTGGTATAAAGTGTAAAAGAGAATGGTCGGGAGCCTCCTATTCAAAGAATGATGAAACCGAGCAGGAATGTTTTAGAAAATATGAGAACGTGCTTGATTCTTACAGCGACCACAGCATGTTCTTAAAATCCCGTCCGCGGTATGCTTTTTTATTTGAAATACCTTTAGGTGATTATAAAAGTTGGTGCGTGGGATTAAAGGAAGCCGGCTATGCCACAGATCCCAAATACGCTAAACGTTTAATTGAGATCATTGAGAAGCACAAATTGTACGAGTTTGATGTGGATCTCCCCTTGCCTAAACCCACTCTTGAAGGCGGCGAATCAAGTTTGGCGGATATCAGTATTAGGGAAGTATATAAATTTAACAGAATAAAATTTATCATTATTCTTTAAAACGACTCTTATTTTAAAATAGCCACCCGTTTCAATTTAGAGCTCGAAAAGCTAATGGAATACAACGATCTTAAGCCGGGCGATAAAATAGAAATAGGGCAAAAATTGTTTTTAGAACCTAAGAGAAACCGGGCCAAAGAGGCCTATCATGTGGTTCAAAAAGGCGAAACCCTCAAGCATATTTCGCAGATCCATGGGGTTAAATTACCCGTATTATTTAAATTTAATTATTTGAATGCCAATAGTGTTTTGGAGATTGGCGATATCATTTTCCTAAGAGGCAAAAAGCCACTTCCTTCGGCCGATTCGGGTTTCCCGACCTTAAAAAGCACCGAAAATTGGGGTATTCCCGACCTATAAAACAATTTTTCTATTTCGGTAATTCGGTTATCTTTGCATCTCTTAAAATTTGAGTGAAATGAGTGTTTTAGAAAAAATTCGTAGCCGTACAGGCTTATTGGTTGGTTTAGTGGGCCTGGCCCTTGCCATTTTTATTTTAGAAAGTTTATTGGGTTCCGGCCGGTCCATTTTTGGCGGTAATGATACCAGCATAGGTAAAATTGCAGGCGAAAAGATCGACTATACTGAGTTCAATAACAAAATGAACGAGCAAATAAATATGGTTATGCAAAATAACCCTAATGCGAACGTTGATGAGAATATGCGCCAGCAAATTGCCGAAAGCGTTTGGGGCCAAATGGTAAACGAAAGGGTTATTAAGCCGCAATATCAAAAAGCGGGCGTAATGGTAAGTGAAGATGAGCTTTATGATATCATGATGGTGCATCCGCACAGCATGGTTGTTCAGCAATTGACCGATCAAAAAACAGGAAAGATCTATGAAGGTTTTGGAAGAGCTGATGGTAGTTTGGATGTGGTTAAATTAAGTCAATGGGTTAATTCCATGAATCCTGACCAGGAACGTTTCTGGCAAAGCCTTGAGAAAGGTATCTCAGAAATGCGTGTTGCAGAAAAATATGCCGGATTAATTAAAAAAGGATTATACGTTACCACTGCTGAGGCTAAAGACGCATACAATGCCCAAAATACACAAGTTGAAGCCGGATTTGTTATGAAGCGTTATGCGGCAGTTTCTGATACCATTGTTAAAGTGACCGATGACGATATTCAAAAATATTATAATGAGCACCTTTACGAATTTCAAAGTACTGAAACCACCCGTAAAATTGAGTATGTAAGTTATGACGTTGTTCCAAGCCAGGAAGACCTTGTAAATATTGAAAAAGACGCTCAGCGTGTAGCCGATGAATTCAAAACCAAAACTCTAAAAGAAGATTCGAACTACGTATCGCAGGAAAGTGAGAACGGAACAGTAACCATTTCCGACTTTACTAAAAAAACAATGATCGTTCGCGACTCTTCCATTTTTACTGCAACTCCCGGAAGTGTATTTGGTCCTTATAATGAAGGCGCATATTTAAAGATCTACAAATTAGAAGCAATAAAGTCGGTAGCCGATTCGGCAAGAGTTCGTCACATTTTAATTGGTTTAACCGATACCAGAACACAAAAGCCCCGCTCAAAAGAACAGGCAAAGAAACAAGCTGATAGTTTATTGGCTTTGATAAAAGGCAACTTTGTAACATTTGATACCTTGGTGAAAACAGTTTCTGACGATCCGGGTTCTATTACCAAAGGTGGTGATTACGGATGGTTTGATGAGAATAAAGGATTTGTTGACCCGTTTAAAAACGCTGGTCTTGAAGGAACAAAAGGAAACATCAGTGTTGTTGAAACCCAATTTGGTTATCACATAATCGAAGTATTGGACGTGGCGCCAAATCATCATCCGGCTTACCGGGTAGCGCAAATATTTAAGTTAATAGCGCCAAGTGCCGAAACAACTAAAGGCTATTATAAAATGGCCGCTGAATTTGCCGGACAAAACAATACTGCTGAAGCCTTTCAGAAAGCAATTGAAACTCAAAAATTAAGCAAACGTATTGCCGATAATATTAAGGAAGGCGACAAATCGGTTCCGGGATTAGAAGGCACAAAGGAATTATCGCGTTGGGTATATAATTCAAAAAAAGGCGATGTATCTCCTGTATTTGAATTTAAAGATAAATTTATAGTAGCTAATCTTGTTGGAATAAAAGAAAAAGGAACATTGCCTTTGGATGAAGTAAAAGAAGAAGTTACTTTTAAAGCGCGTCGTTATAATAAGGCGCAGGCTTTTGTAAAAGAGTTTACCGCAAAAGCGGGAGCTAGCAAATCGCTTGATGATATCGCTTCTAAAATGGGATTAACCGTTGAAAAGCAGGAAGCGCTTACTTATGCAGCATTTAACGTGAATGGTATTGGACGTGAAGATGCCTTGGTTGGAACCGCCTTTGGTTTAAAGCCTGGCGCTGTTTCAAAACCCGTTATTGGAGATAACGGTGTGTTTGTAGCTACTGTTTATTCTGTTAAGCCGGGTCAAACACCTCCCGATTATAAGAATCAGCAAAAGCAAACCGAACAAGCTTTGGGCGGACGTGCCGATTATGAAGTGTTCAACGCTTTAAAAGATAAAGCGAACATCGAAGATCATAAGAGCCGCTTCGAATAGTAGTAAAATGAAATTTATTAAAAGATCCTCCGAAAAATCCGGGGGATTTTTTATTTTAGAATGGCCGGATCAAAAACTTTCGCCAATTGTAAAATAAAAGCCACTGTTATAATGATCGTAGTAGCCATAATCAAAGCGAATATTGAGCCGCTCATTTTCAAGCATAGCAAACCGTAATCCGCCACCGAAACTGTATTTAAAAGGCGTGTTTTGTAATTCACCGAATTTAGTATACACATTCCCTAAGCCAAAGAAAGCGCATGCCGCTAACCGTTTGTAAATAACGGCGCGATATTCGGCAACGGCCGTAAGCATATTGTTTCCACGAAAGCGTCCCTGATAAAATCCGCGGAGATTACTCTCTCCTCCAAGTGAGGCCAGATTTCGTAAAGGGCCCTGTCCGTTTAAAACATAACTATACGCCTGAAACGCGATAACATGATCTTTAAAAAGTTTTTGAAAGAACCTTACGTCGGTGATCCATTTACTAAAGTTATAATCGGATCCAATGTTCCTGTCAAATAAAGTGTAATACGTTTGAACAAACATTCCTTTAGTTGGCCAAAACGCCACATTGCGCGAATCATAACTCATGCTAAGTCCGGCCCCTGAAACCATATAAGGTGTTTTGCCCGAAAAAAGACTGGTGTCAAAAACGCCACCCTGATCATAACCGATCTTAAAAACATTTTGATATTCGGCCAGGGCGCCAAGAAAGAATTTATTGGTGAGTTTTCGTTTAATGTGGGCGTAAATATTAAATTGTTCATACACATATTTTTCGCGCCAGTCGTTTTGAGTTTGCGGCCCAATGCCCCAGAATTTGTCGGGGAAATAACTGTGCGAACTTTGAAAATTTAAAATATATTTTTCTTTAGGAAAATAAATGGTGGCAAAAACACCTTGTATGTTTTGTTTGCGTTGGGTCCACAATCCTAAAGCGTTGATCGACGATGTGCGGGTTAAAGGATCGTTCTTGTGCGACGTTTTAAAAGAAATAGTGCCTGATAAACCGCCTGCCCATCCGGTTTCGGGAGCTCTAAAAAGCGCAGGTAAGACCAGATAATGAAAATTCTTGCTGGTGTCCTGAATAAATTGTGCCTTTGAAACGACAAATAGTAATTGGAAAAATATGACCCAGGCATTTTTCAATATCTCATAAAAGAAAATTACGCTAAAAAGATCATCCTTTGAACAAAGGATATTTTCCCATCATCGTATTCACTTTCTTTTTTATCTTCTCTAATTCTTTTGGATTAGCCTTATTCATTAAAGCGGCATCTATCAACTCAACAACTTTAACGCAATCTTTTTCTTTAAGTCCACGACTGGTAATGGCCGGTGATCCAATGCGAATACCCGAAGTCACAAACGGCGATTTATCATCAAACGGCACCATGTTCTTGTTAACGGTAATGTCAGCTTCACCTAAAGTTTTTTCTGCTTCCTTACCGGTAATGTTTTTATTGCGAAGATCGATCAGCATGCAATGATTATCTGTACCGCCCGAAATGATCTTGTAGCCTTTTCCTACCAACGCATTAGCCAGCGCTTGCGCGTTTTTGATCACCTGAACACAGTAATGCATAAAATCATCGCTTAAAGCTTCACCAAAAGCAATGGCTTTACTGGCAATAACGTGTTCTAAAGGTCCACCTTGTGTACCCGGAAAAACCGCAGCATCCAAAATGGCGCTCATCATTTTTGTTTCGCCTTTAGGTGTTTTTTCTCCCCATGGATTCTCAAAATCTTTTCCCATCATTATTAATCCACCTCTTGGACCACGTAAGGTTTTATGAGTGGTGGTGGTTACAATATGACAATGCGGAAGAGGATCGTTTAAGATGCCCTTGGCAATTAAACCTGCAGGATGAGAAATATCGGCCATTAGCAGCGCACCAACGCTATCAGCAATATTTCGCAAGCGCGCATAATCCCAATCGCGTGAATAAGCTGATGCGCCACAAATAATTAATTTGGGCTTTTCGGTTTTGGCGGTAGCTTCAACGGTGTCGTAATTCACACGCCCTGTATGTTCTTCCACGCCGTAAAAAGTAGGGCGATATAATTTGCCTGAAAAGTTTACAGGCGAACCGTGGGTTAAATGTCCACCATGACTAAGATTAAACCCTAAAATAGTATCACCGGGTTTTAGACAGCCCAACATTACAGCGGCATTAGCTTGCGCGCCAGAATGCGGTTGAACGTTTGCCCATGCGGCTCCAAATAATTGTTTAATGCGATCAATGGCGAGTTGTTCAACTTTGTCAACCACTTCACAGCCGCCGTAATACCGTTTACCGGGTAATCCTTCGGCATATTTATTGGTTAAAACGCTCCCCATGGCTTTCATCACCTGGTCGCTAACATAATTTTCGGAAGCAATTAATTCTATTCCGCGTGTTTGACGCTGGCCTTCTTCTTTTATCAGTTTAAAAATGGTGGTGTCTTTTTGCATAGTACAAACTTAATTTAATTTCTGGTTTAATTTGGAGGAGGCGATAAAAAATAAAACAATTAATGGCGATTGGGCAATACCCATTAACCAACGGCTAAAAGTATATTCATCGTCTTGTAACCGCATTTTTATGAAATAAGCCCATCCCATCGAAATAACGCATAAAAGTAACAATACCAAATAAGAATACGATAACCATTTCAATAAATTTTTATTTTCGGTAAAGAATTTCAGGCAAAAAAAGGACAACAGGTAAAAAAGCACAAAAGACAGGGCGGTAAAAACATATTTCAGATAATACATTTTGGTATAAGATAAACCGGCATACCAGCCAAACGAATGGGGTATTGGCCAGGTAGTTTCACCGTAATATTTAAAGGTCATAATGTTGTTTAGCTGTACAAAAAAATATTCACGAAATAATCCCAGCCCAATGAATAAGAGTCCGAAAATGACGAAAAGGATATATTTATTTTTTATCGGCACTTTTATAAGCGTATTTGTTCACCCAAAACATCCAAAGTAAAAAAATGTAACCGTAAATGATGAACGTAAAGGTATAAGTGTGATTAAAGTCAAGCCAGGTTGGATATTTAAGTTGAATAATTGCGAGCGCTGCAACGCGTAAAATGTTTAATACATGAATGCTCAGAATACCAAGTAATACAAACCACCATTTGTTTTTTTGTTGTCCGGGATAAGCGAGAATAAAAACAGCGAATAAACAAAACAGCGTAATGGAATTGCAACCGCTCCCTATCCACACACCATTGGAGCTATCAATTCCGAGTACTTGAAAATCGGTATCGCTTAAGGTTTTGAAGGTATGGTAACCAAAAATATTGAGCAGCCATTCGGCAGAGTTGATGATGACACGAATAAAAGCCTGATCGATAAAGGTATGCTGTTTGATGTAAAACTGGTAAAAAAGATAAAGCAAAAGATAAACCAGCGATGAGGTCAATAAAAACTTTAAAAATTTGTTTTGTTTTAAAACGGCTAACATCCTGTTCAAGAATAAGCCTTAAAATTAAGAAATAGAAGCGTTGTTTTTTTTCTTTTTATCGTACAGTTTTTTTGCACCATAGGCCGCGCCGGCCGCAATTAAAAAGCTAATGCCACCATCAATTGGAATGCATGGCGGAGGCCAGCAAGGAGGTGTGCCCGCAGGTGGAGGTGGTGGAGCCGAGATCAGTGCGTTAGTACCGAAAACAACAAAAAACAGGACAATATAAAACGCGCTTTTTTTCATTAAAACTCTAGAGTGGTAAAGGTAGTTAAAATTTAACAAAATCAAAAAAATAAGGTATAAATGTATATCTTTACAGCAAACAATTTATAGCGTAACTTGTTAGTTATAAGTATTAATAAATCCTTGTGGAAGGAAAAAAGCAATCAATAATTACCGAAAAAGATCTGAAGCTGGTATGGCGGATTATCAAAAGTAATTGGTACATCCCAGTACTAATTGTTCCACTCTTTTATTTAATGGGAAGATTTAGCGCTTATCGGTTGATTGACGAATATCAGGCATCCACGCAGATCCTCTTAAATCAAAACGATGCCTATTATCAAAATAACGTATTAACGGATGCCGGATTTTATGGTAATGCCTCTTATGTAGATAATTCAAATGAGATAAGGGTTTTACAATCGTACGATATTATGAAAGAGACCGTGCGCCGTTTAAAAGAGCAGTTGCAGGTTTCATATTTAATAGAGGGAAGGGTGTTAACAACTGAACAATTCAGAGGGATGCCCTTCAATATTAAAGTTAATTCTATTAATCCCGGATGGTATGAGGTCCCGCTTAATTTCAAAGTAACCGATTATGATAATTATGAGATCTCCTATTTTGACGGGCAACAAAAA
>JBGASH010000117.1:0-9738 GCA_044229775.1 Bacteroidia bacterium | reverse complement strand
CATTCTGTCCGATGGTGTAACTGGCAACACGTCTGATTTTGGTTCAGAAGAGTCCAGGTTCGAAACCTGGTCGGACAACCCAGGCCCCAGCAAAAATTTTGTTGGGGCTTTTTAATTTTACCAACTAAAAATACTACCTTCAAAATGTTATGAGGCACTTTAATGTTCGGATATACGGTATTTTAATTCAAAAGGATAAAGTGCTGGTTTCCGACGAATATATTAAAGGAACCTTTATCACAAAATTTCCCGGAGGCGGACTCGAATTTGGCGAAGGCACCAAAGATTGCCTTATAAGAGAGTTCAAAGAAGAACTTGATCTCGATATTGAAGTGACTTCGCACTTTTACACAACCGACTTCTTTGTTTCTTCTGCCTTTAGCACCCAGAGCCAGGTTATAAGTATTTACTATCTCGTAAAACCTTTAGCCGCCATTAACGTAAAAATAGCAGAGAAGCCTTTTGATTTTGAAAAGAAGAAAGAAGGAGCGCAAGCCTTCCGGTGGATTGAGCTTAAAAAGCTGAAAGAAGAAGATCTCACTTTTGTGATCGATAAAAGAGTTGCCGAAATGTTAACCGAAATGTAATTCATATGATTCAACGTGTACAAACCATTTTCTTATTTCTGATCGTGGCCCTCTCGGCCCTGTTATTCTTTTTACCCATTTTCGAATTTACCTTGTTTCAGATCACCACACCGGTTTATGTTACCACAACCGATAATTGGCTCATGTATATTCCGCTTATATTAAATGGAATCGTAGCAATTTTGGCGATCGCCTCTATTTTTTTGTTCAAGAACCGCAAGCTTCAAATGAGTCTTTGCAATTATATCATGATCGATGCGGGGATAATGGCGCTAATCTTTATTTATATAGTTATTATGCTGGCTAGAGATACCTTAATAGTAAGTTATAAATTACCGTTGGTGTTTCCTTTTCTGAATTTTATTCTGGCATTTGTTTCTAAAAAATACATTAAAAAAGACGATGATCTGGTGCGAAGCGCCGATAGGATACGATGAAAAAAAAGCAGATAAATATCCTCCTACTATTTTTCTGTTTAATTTTAAACACCCCACTTTATTGTATTAATGATTCACTGGTCAACCGGCTCTACCTCGACGAGCATGAAAAAGAATTCATCTATGAGAAGGAAGGCCAGATCAAGATCAATTTCGATAATTTTCAACCTTATAAATGGTTGTTCTTTCCTTATGACCAGTTTCATAAAATTGACCTGAAAGATTCGGGATTTACCGTGGTTGACAAACCCAGTTTCGACGTTAATAAAATAAATTTTAAAGGTTGTGGTTGGTTCAAATTCTATTTTAAAGTTCCCGAAAATTATGTGAAACGCCCATTTATATTTCAATTCAACCAAATTGGCGCCACCGAATTTTATATTGATGGCCGAATAGCGGGTGGTTATGGTAAGATCTATAATAGCCGTAATGCCGATGAACCACATGTGGTAAAAGACGCAGACATTCCAATTACAGTAAGCGATACACTAACCCATTGTATCATGATCCGGTTTTCCTTATTCGAATTCTCCAAATACCACAAACGTTACGGTACAAGCACTTTTGGTTTGAATAGTTCGGGATTCAATTCCAGTTTCAGGGAAGACTCCGGTTCACTTCCTGTATTAACGCAAAAGATATTTTATATGCTGGGAGCTTTTTTCTTCGCGTTGTTCCATTTGCATTTTTTTATTTTTCTTTTGTATCGCGAAAAAAGTATCCACCTATATTATTCGGGGTTTTTAATGTTCCTGTCGCTAAGCTTTTTTGTACCCTTTGGCGAAACGCTGATTGTTAGCCCCGATATGTATTATCTATATAGTACCATTAATAGTTTCTTCTTTCCAACCTGTTGCTTTTTTTTAATAGGTTTATTGTATCGATTGTTCAATTTAAAATATAATTGGAATTTCTATCTTTTTTCGGCCGTGTATGTATGCTGCCTGGTATCATTGTTGTTCAATAACTCATTTTTATATGTTTTACTAATGGTTACACCTATTTCAGTTCTATTATTATCGGTAAGAGCTATAAAACAAACTTAATGGCGCCCAAGTTTTTGATGGGGGGTTTTGTCGGTTACCATACACCTGGTGTTGGTTTTATTAGGAATATTGGTCGCCTTAAAATTAAGATCAGATTCAACAGACGCTATATGTAGTTATTCTTATCATTGGTTTCATTGGTTCTATTTTAAGTGTACCGGTGTTTATGTCAGCCTACCTAGCTTTACGATTTTGCGACTATTAACAGGAACCTAAAAAAACAAATGATCGCCAATCAGGAATTGTCACTGGAGAAACAGGAAATATTAAGCAATCAAAATAAATTATTGGAACTACAAGTAAGCGAACGCACAAAAGAGATAGCTACACAAAATAAAAAACTGGAACACCAAAAAAAAGAAATTACCGATAGTATCAATTATGCCCGTCGCATTCAACACGCGCTATTACCCGATCTGGATGCCATTCAAAAAGCCCTACCCGAAAGTTTTGTTTTGTATATGCCAAAAGATATTGTGAGTGGTGATTTTTATTTCTTTCACGACTTTACAGAAAAAGGCCCTGGTAAGAATAACTTAGAAGTAAAAAATGAAGGACCTGAATTTATTATTGCCG
The DNA here is from genome assembly GCA_044229775.1 of Bacteroidia bacterium. GTDB lineage: Bacteria > Bacteroidota > Bacteroidia > B-17B0 > Aurantibacillaceae > JAHEYG01. The sequence goes on along the minus strand of JBGASH010000117.1, from coordinate 7,092 downwards.
CCGCTGATTGTACGGGTCATGGTGTTCCTGGAGCGTTAATGAGCATGATCGTACATGAGAAGCTGGGTTACGCTATGAAAAAATATAACGAACCGTCGGATATTTTAAAAATGATAAACCAAAAAGTGAAGGATGCGTTAAAACAACATCAGTCGGAAGGCTCTTCCCGCGACGGCTGCGATATTGCCCTTTGCAAAATAACGAAAGATACCCTATCCTATTCCGGCGCTAACAGGCCGCTTTATGTTTATTATAAAAATGGTGAGTTTGCTGAGATCACCGCTACAAAAACTGCCATAGCCGGATTTACACCATACGATCAGGAATTTGCTCAGGTTAATATTCCAATTAAAGACCTTACGGCGATCTATATTTTCAGTGATGGGTTTGCTGATCAATTTGGCGGCGATAAGAACAAGAAACTTACCACTAAAAGATTTAAAGAATTATTGAGCACATTTATTCACCTTCCGGTTGAAGAGCAAAAAAACCTTTTAGCGTCGTTTTATGAAGGTTGGAGGGGTAATTTAGCCCAAATCGACGATGTTTTAGTGATAGGAATAAAGTTCTAAAACCCTTCAATTAACACTTCAAAACTTGCTGATTACTATAATTTTACTATTTTTACTGCCGTGTTTAAAGGGGCCTTAAAATATCGCCTTTTGAGCTTACTCGCAATGGTAAGCCTAAGCTCTTTTTCCCCCACCCTATATCACCTAAAAAGCGCTAAAATTAATGAAGATCCTTCGCCCGGCCTTTCCAAAAAAGAGTTGGTAAAGTTGGTGGATTCTTTACTTGATCTTGATAAAGTAGATTCTAAAGAAATTGAATTGATCAGTTATTATATTGGCCACTTATCACCTCCGAAGAAGATGAACGCGATGAAAAGGAGATTAAATTGTCGGAACTTAATTTTTATGAGAACATGGATGAGTCGGTAATATTTCAGCCAGCGCCAATTACCCAACTTCCCGATTCGTTCAATCTGCAAATTGAAAATGAATATCTGGTTATTATACCGCCCCTCGTGAAGGCGTTATCACTTCATCGTTCGGTTATCGCGATAAAAAAATGCATAAGGGCATTGATATTGATCTTAATAAAGGCGACGCTGTTGTTGCCGCTTTTGATGGTAAAGTTAGGATCGCGAAACGCAAAGGCGGATATGGGAATGTAGTGGTGATCATGCATCCTAACGGACTGGAAACAGTATACGCGCATTTACATAAATTTAAAGTAAAAGCGGGCGACGTAGTGTTATCCGGTCAAACCATAGGTTTAGGAGGCAGTACAGGTCACAGCACAGGTTCTCATTTGCATTTTGAAGTGCGTTATAAAGGACAAGCTTTAAATCCTGCAAGTATTATTTCTTTTACCGATCATAAATTATTGGATGACGCGATTGTTTTAAAGAAGTCGAGAAAAGACATTTGCGCTTTTCCAAACAGCGCCACTGTCCATACAGTTGAAAAAGGCGAAAGCTGGTATGTATTAATTAAAAAGTATGGCCTTACTACCAAACAATTCTGCGAACTTAACGGTACACAAAAACGCTTCACACTGCGTGTTGGTCAAAAAGTAAGGATCAATTAAATTCCCATCATTTACTATTAACTTTTTATGTGTTGAAAACATTTTCACTGAGTGAATCTATCCTTTCGCTTATTGAATAAAAAGGTAATGAGCTAATGGCTGTTTTCAATTATTTAAAGGTTATCGCTGTTTGGGTTTTGCAAAGTAGATTTGTATCAACTAATAAACTAATTTATCATTTTGCTATGAACAATTTTCTTAAACAAATGCTCCTGTTATCGGCCTTAGGTATAGTATACCAGTCGGGCGCTCAGGTGAGTAAAACTATTTCGGATCTAAGCGATAAGGTATTAATGAACAACAAAAAACAGCTGAACTTTATCGATTTCAAAAGCAACGCCAATATAACGGATGGAGGTTTTGAAAACTTTATTCAACAAACAGTTCTAAAAGACGTTGATTATAAACTTAAAAAAGTCCGATCAGAAAATGATGAGATGGGAATGACCCATTCCCGTTTCGCTATCTATTATAAGAACACGGTAATTGATAACGCGCTGATCATCTCCCATATTAAAGACGGTAAAGTAGAATCGGTGAATGGCGACCTGTTCACCATTCAAAAACCCGTTAATCAGGTGGTGCTTACCGAAGCAACTGCTTTACAGAATGCGCTTAAGAAAGTAAATGCTAAATCGTATATGTGGCAAAATGCAGCGGAAGAAAAAGCCATGAAAGAGGCCTTTAACGATCCTAACTTTACCTATTATCCAAAAGGTGAAGTGGTGATCTGTCCTAAAATAGTAAAAGACGAAGCAGTAAGTTTTCATTACGCCTATAAATTCAATATTTACGCCAGCGATCCTTTGTATCGTGCAAATGTGTTTGTAGATGCGCAAACCGGAGCTATTATCGATGAGCAAAGTTTAATATGTACAGTTGACGTTCCTAGCACTGCTACTACAAAGTATAGTGGTGTGCGGAATTTTGTGACGGATAATAACGTTGCGGGTAATTATCGCCTTCGCGAAACAGGAAGAGGAAATGGTATCGAAACCTATAATATGAATAATGGTACATCTTACGGCGCAGCGGTTGATTTCAATAATGCATCAACCAATTGGAACGCAGTAAATAACGATCAGGCGGCACGTGATGCACACTGGGGCACCGAAATGGTTTACGATTATTTTTTTAATGCCCATAACCGAAACAGTATTGACAATGCAGGTTACAAATTATTAAGCTATGTACATTACAAGAACGCTTATAATAATGCCTTTTGGGATGGACAACGCATGACCTATGGCGATGGCGATAATATTACTTACACTATTTTTACTGGTTTAGATGTTTGCGGACACGAGATAGGACACGGTTTAATAAATAAAGCGGCAAATTTAAGTTATGGTTATACCGAGTCCGGAGCGCTACACGAAGGATTTGCTGATATATGGGGAACTACTGTTGAAAATTACGCGCGTCCAAGTCAGTGGGATTGGTTAATGGGAGCAGATATTACCATGAATGGGGCCGGAATTCGTAATATGAAAAACCCAAAATCGTTAAAACAACCCGATTGTTATCAACAAACATTCTGGAGCGGCGTTGGCGAACCACATTGCAATGATGGTCCGTGTATTTACTGGTATTATTTGTTATGTGCCGGTGGTACTGGAATAAATGATCTTGGTAACAATTATAATATTTCTGCCATCACTATGGCTAAAGCGGCAAAGATTGCTTACCGGGCATTAACCGTTTACTTTACACCAAATACAAAATATGCCGATTGCCGCAATCATACCATACAAGCAGCCATCGATCTTTACGGAAAATGTTCGAATGAAGAAAAACAAGTAACTAACGCGTGGTATGCCGTTGGTGTTGGAGGTCCGTATGCCTTTACTATGAATACCGATTTTACTTCATTGAAACATACTTTTTGTAATGCGCCTGCTAACGTTACTTTTACGAATTTAACCACTAACTCCAGCGCCTGGTTTTGGGATTTTGGTGATGGTTCTACTTCTAACCTTGAGCACCCTGCTCATACTTATACCGCAGCAGGAGTTTATCATGTAAAATTAAAAGCCATTGGTTGTATGGGTTACATTGCCGATTCAATAACTAAAGTTTCTTATGTTCAGATCTACAACCCACTTACGTTTGTAAGCGCGCCAAGTAATACCATGATGTGCGAGGGCGAAAGTGTACAGGTGAGTGCTAATGTTACAGGCGGAAGCGGGGTTTTAAGTTATTCATGGAGTCCGTCTATTGGATTAAATGTTCCGGTGGGAGCTTACAATATATTGAATCCTAATGTAAGCACACAGTACTGGGTTACAGTTTCCGACGCGGCTTGTCCAACTGAAACTATAGCAAGTAATTTTTTACTTACAGTAAACCCTTTACCAAAACCGAACATTACTTTCTCTAAAGCAGAGGGCTGCGTACCGTTATGTTTAAACCTTGATGCAGGTTACACTTCGGCTGCTAAAAGTGTTGTTTGGAATTTAGGTAACGGCGCTAAAAAAGAAGGAGCTAATATTTATTATTGTTACGAAAAAGACGGGGTCTTCACGCCTACGGTTAATATTGAATCTATTTATGGTTGTAAATCATCAACCGGCGCAAGTAGTGTTATAAAAGCTTTTCCATTGCCGGGAATTGATTTCTGGTACGATAACAATTATTTAACTGACAATAACAATGTGGTAAATTTCACGGCTACTTCCAAAGGTGGAAAAAACATTTTATGGAGCTGGGACTTTGGCGATCCTGCCGTAACCAATGATGTTTCTAAATTAAAAAATCCCACTTACAAATTCGATAATGTAGGAACGTTCTCAGTGGTGTTAACCGCTACTAACGAATATGGTTGTGCCGATATGGCCATTCATGAATTTGTGGTAGCCGAAGATGCCGATATATTTGTACCAAATGCGTTTACACCCAATGGCGACGGATTTAATGATGTGTTTCAGGCAAAAGGATCGGGCTTTAAAGTTGATCAGTTTGAAATGATGATCTTCGATCGTAACGGTGTAATGGTTTACAAGACCACAGATGTGCAAAAAGGCTGGGACGGATCGTATAAAGGAAGCAAAGCCGCCAGTGGTGTTTACGTTTATAAATTAAAATACGTTACGGCGGGTGGACAAAAAAAGGAAGTTAGCGGAAGCGTAACCGTTTTATAATTACACATAAGTTCAATGAAAAGCCCCGGCCTGGATTAGATCGGGGCTTTTTAATTTAGAGTTTTTCCAATTGTTTATCGGTCAATTTTCCGTTAAGCCATTCTGGATCAAGTGTAGCGTTGTATTTTTTATAAAAATTAATTGCCGGTTCGTTCCAGTCGAGTACCTGCCATTCGAGGCGACGAACTTTTTTTTCTTTGGCTAGCTTTACGATCTCGTCAAATAATAATTTACCCAATCCCCTGCCCCTTTGTTTTTCAGTTACAATAAGATCCTCCAGGAACAAACATTTTCCCTTCCATGTAGAATATTTATAATAATAAAGAGCAAGTCCAATTATTTGGTTGTTTTCTTCCGCCACAAAAAATTCAAATACCTTATCCTTTCCAAAACTCCAGTTCTCCATTTCACTTAAAGAAACTTCCACCTCATGAGGGGCTTTTTCGTAATGCGCCAATTCTTTTATCAGATCTAGAACGGCAGGCAGATCCTGTTTTGTTCCGGTTCGTATGTTTATTTGATCTTTCATTTACATTGAGCCTTCCTTAATTTAAACGCAGAGGCGCAAAGATCGCAAAGTTCTACGCAAAGATGACAATAAAATACTCTGCGTACATTGCGAATCCTCTGCGTCTTTGCGGTTTAATTAATCATTCTTTCTTTTTATAAAATTCCTTAATTACAACCTTCTGTAATTCCCTTTTAATAATTAATTCGGCAAGTACTTCATTAAGATCTGTATTTGTTTTCTCTTTACTTAATTTCTTTATCTGCGGTTCGCTGATATCGATTCGGTACAACAATTCATTTAATTTGCCGCCAGTCTTCAGGATCAAATTAATTTCTTTTGAAACAATTGAAAAGATCAGATCATAATCAGCAATAAGGCCATCAGCAAAATCGCTTTTTAATCCACAATTCTCGAAATCCTTTTTTAACTGGTACTTGAAGGCGGTGAATAGATCGGGCCGCGTAATTCCTGTTATGATGTCCGGAACTTCGCTCATTTCTTTTTCCAGGTATTGGGTAACAACAGGCGCTCTACCGGTTTCTTATTAATAATATGTGATTGCACAATTTCTGTTACGTCTTCCTTTTGAACGTTAACATAAAAGATCCCCTCAGGGTAAATTGCTACGGTTGGTCCTAAGTCACAAATATCCAAACAACCCGATTTATTTGCCCGTATCTTAAGTGTGGTATTAAGATCTTTGATCTGCTTTTTGAATTCTGCCACCAGTTCCAAACCATGGGCTTCACCGCAACTTCGTCGGTCGCTGCCGGTACGCTGATTAGTACAAATAAATAAATGAATGTCGTATACCATTGCAGCAAAAATACGAAAAATAAAAAGTCCCGGCTATTCCGATGGTTTTCGGGACCGGGACCTTTCGTTACTTAACAAAACAACTGTGCGAAGATATTCTTAAATATATACTTCTATACGGCTTTCTTCGATCATCTTTTTAAGATTGATGAGCGCGTAGCGCATTCTGCCTAATGAAGTATTGATTGATACATTGCAAAAATCGGCTATTTCTTTAAAACTCATATCATAATACATTCGCATGATCACCACTTCCTTTTGTTCGTCGGGTAATTGACTTACCATGCCACGGATCTTCTTGCGGAATTTATTGTTATCGCCTTCCAGTTTAAACCCGTCGTCTTTAGCAGGAATAGTTGAAAACACATCCACTTCTTCACCATCTTCATTAACATAAACCGGAACGGTTGGCAATTTCTTGTTTTTACGGAAATGATCTATGATCAAATTACGTGCAATGCGTAACACCCAAGGCAAGAATTTACCTTCTTCACAATACTGGTTGCGTTTAAGGTTTTGAATTACTTTAACGAAAGTGTCTTGAAAAACATCTTCGGCCAGAGCACGATCTTTAATAATAATATAAATACTAGAAAAGATCTTTCTTTTATGACGAAGTAATAAAACTGAGAGCGCTTCTTCGTTGCCATTGATGTAGAGTTGTACTAACTCATTATCTTCTGAATTCTGAATAGACATACAATTCCCTTTTTAAACAATAAATGATAGGGCGTAAAAGTCTATTCTATGGCAATTCTTTTTAGATGGTTAATAAGGCAAATATATGGTATCGGTTTTTAACGGCAAAAAATTTATTGCACCCTTTGAGTGAGTGAAAAGGCAAAAAATCACTGAATTAACCTTATCAAAACATAAACTTAACTTTATATTATATTGACAATTAATATGTTACCATAATCAATTAATGTTATGAACTAAATAAGGGCTTCTTTTTTCAAAACTGTATTTTTGCAGTATTAATGAGTGAATCAAAACCTGTAGGTGGCCTTAATCCTAAACAATTTATTATAA
>JBGASH010000116.1:0-10566 GCA_044229775.1 Bacteroidia bacterium | reverse complement strand
GTGTTGTATAATTTAATTTCAAATCTTTCGATTTTACCGTTTGGCCATAGGAAAAAAATCTAAAAGCTATCAATAAAGTATAAATTATATGCTTCATATCAGTTTTTAAGGTTAAATATAATTAAAAACTCAAATCCCCCTTCAAAATGTCGTATCTTTGTTAAAAGTTCTTTGAACAATTTTAGATGAAATGAAGAGGAGTATCTTAGGTGTACGCGCCTAAAATCGTACCTCGTAAATCGTACTTCTAAAATTAGTAATGGGCCCGACCGGTTTTGACAGTAAGCGCGGTTAAATTGTAAGCATGTAGTGCGTTGTGGATATGGCACTTTAAACCTAATTCTCACAATTCAATTGGCGAAAATACTTACGCCATGGCTGCTTAATTAGCTCAGCTAATTCAGCCTTTGCAGTTCCAGTAGCGAATCTGCTCAGCGATTGGAGTACTGCATCATAAAACAGCAGGTTATTTTGGTGATGATGCTAACTAAAATAATATTCGCATCTAAGTTTGAGTTTGGTTTGAATTTATGCCTGGCTTGAATCGAAAATCAAATAAGTTCTAAACGTGTAGAAAGCTTTTTAATTCCTTATTTGGACTAGGGTTCGAATCCCTACGGGTCCACCTTCGCCCTCCGAAGCTAAGTTTTTCACTTAGCGAAGGAGGGCTTTCTTTTTTTATTATTTTTACTCCTTAGGGAGCCGCAAAACTTAGCTTCTTCAGGCTTCGGTGGACGAAGCCATCGATAATTTAAATTAAATTCATATGTGGAACGTTTATATTCTTAAATGTAGTGATGGTACATATTATACAGGTTGTACAAATAACATTGAAGAAAGACTTAAACGTCACAATAAAAAAGAAGTTTCTTATACTTCAACAAGATTACCGGTTGAATTAATAACCTATACCGTTTTCACAGATAAATACAAAGCTTATAATTTCGAGAAGTATTTGAAATCGGGTTCAGGTAAAGCTTTTGCTTTTAAAAGATTAGTTTAATCATAAGGACATCATAAAACACAAAAGCTGAGAAGGAGCAGTTATGTATTGTGACTCTTGGTAAGTGTCAATCACATCTTTGTAACCCCAAAGGCAACACAAAGTAGACCATACCTACGTACCAAATTACTCCTTTTTTCGAAAAAATTTAGCTGATATTTCTCATCGAATAAAATAATAGGCATCATGTATTGTCTTTTATAGACAATATACCTTGCCAAAAATTAGTTAATTATGAAGTGGAAAATAAAATTAAGGCTCACGTTATGCGTCTGTTTGTTTTGTTTCAACCAATTTAATAGGGCACAAGTGATTTCTTGTGGGTCTAAATTTTCTCTATTCCTTTGTGATAATCAAAACCCGAGATCATGCGGCTATAATAATTATGGCCAACTAGGTGATGGATCAACAACTGACAAAACCACCGCCGCAAGTATAGGAACACTAACTGGAATATCAAGTGTAGATTGCGGAGGCTCGCACTCTCTATTTCTACATAGTAACGGAACAGTATGGTCATCTGGCTGGAATATTGGAGGATCATTAGGAGATGGAACAACAATTAATCGTTCAAATCCGGTTCAAGTAAATATTTCAGGAGTAAAAGCGATTTCCGCGGGGCGAATAAACTCTCTTTTCCTTAAAAACGATAGCACCGTTTGGGCGTCAGGCTGGAATTGGTATGGTTCGCTAGGTATTGGAACCACTTCAATGGTTACAAGTCCAACGCTGGTGTCTTCCCTATCTGGAATTATCGCCGTATCAGCTGGTGGCATGCCAACGATTGGTGATTTTTCTCTATTTCTCAAAAAGGATGGCACAGCTTGGGCATGTGGCTATAATATGTATGGTTCACTTGGAACCGGAACAACATCCACCCAAGATAGCGTACCCAAAATGATAAGCAATTTGTCTGGTATAAAAAATATTTCGGCAGGAGGCTTGCATTCGCTTTTCTTAAAAAATGATGGTACCGTGTGGGCATGCGGAGATAATGCCTCCGGACAACTTGGAATTACAGGTTATTCTGTTATCAATGTGCCTATGCAAATCCCATCGTTAACAAATATTATTGCTATTAACGCAGGGTATTATCACTCACTTTTTTTGAAAGGGGACGGAACAGTTTGGGCTTGCGGAAGTAATTTTTATGGTCAACTAGGTGACGGAACAGTATCTTCAAGCACAGTACCGGTTCAAGTTAGTTCATTAACAAATATTGTTGCAATTGCTGCTGGGGAATCTCATTCACTGTATTTGAAAAACAACGGAACGGTTTGGGCAACTGGAAGTGATGGTAATGGTGAATTGGGTATTGGAGTTATTGATAACAATCCACATCCAAATGCCGTTCTGATAACTTCTCTTTGCACTGTCTCATCAGTTAAGGAGAATACAAATGAGGATGTGATCATTACTTATCCTAACCCAGCAATTACTTTTTTAAGCGTTAAGATCACAGACGAGATATCTATTGATAGTTTCATAATCATGGATGTATTGGGCAGGAAAGTTCTGGAACAAAAAGAAAACCTCAGCCAGATAAATATCCAATCACTAGAAGAAGGGATGTACCAGCTATTAATTACATCGCAAGGAAAAAATTATATGGGCAAATTTATTAAGGAATAATTAGAATTGTTAATCAAGAAATCGTCCAGTCAATTATTCAAAAAGATTGTCAATTTAGGTCAAAACTCCTAAGTGGATAATGCCTGATCACTACTACTTCCAGTTTTATTAGGATCACGCTACTGAAGTATAACCTAACTTTCAATATCGTTTAATAACGTCATTGAAATCTATCTTTCCATTATTCATCAATCTTCATGATACACACTTTCAAGCTCCTCTTCAAAAAAGAATAACTTTTCGTCAAATGCAGGTTTTAGCTCGTCCATCCAAATTGCATTTTTATCATACTTCGCAAAAAACGGGCGAGCTACCCAATCCGGGTTACGTCCTTGGAGCATCCTCATGACAAACACCTTTTCATTACCTAGTTTAGACACTCCAAGGATCTGTACCTTACCCGGGGTGCATGACATACTTGGGCCTCTTACAGTACGACATACTCCACTAACTTTCCGGTATGCCTTCCTGAAAATTTGCCATGCATTTTCTAACGTAACCGCAAAATAATCCTGCGCGCCTGTATCGCGAGGTACAAACATGTAATATGGTATACAATTTAAGTTTACTTGCTTTCGCCACATTTCTGCCCACAATTCGGGTTTATTATTAACATGATTCAAAATGGGCGATTGTGTTCTTATTTGAGCACCAATTTCCCTTAGGTTTTTAATGGCGATCTTAACTGCTTCGGTTTCCAGTTCGATTGGATGAAAAATGAGCCATTATGGATAAATTAATTCCCTTTTTAATTATAGATTCAAACAAACGTAATAATTCATTTGTATCCTCGTCACTGATGAATTTGTAAGGCCAATAAGAAAGTGCCTTTGTACCAATCCTAATGGTTTGTAAATTTGGGATATCCTCCGCTAATAAAGGCTCAATGTAAGATGCAAATATCTTAGTTTTCATAATCATTGGGTCTCCGCCAGTAAAAAGAATATCAGTTACTTCAGGATGCTCCTTCACATAATCTCTTAAATGCATCGCTTCTTTTGAAGCGAACTTTAATTCATCCATACCAACAAACTGCGGCCAGCGGAAACAAAAAGTACAGTAAGCATGACAGGTTTGACCTTGACTTGGAAAAAACAAAACAGTTTCTCGATACTTATGTTGCATTCCCAGTAACTTTTCCCCATTTACTTCCGGCACATTATGTTCGAGCTGACCAGCTGGATGTGGATTCAACTCTGCTCTTATTTTGTTCGCTATTTTTTTTATTGCATCCTTGTTAGATGTCGCCATTAAAGCATTCCACATCAAACTATAATGATTCTTACTTAGCATTTCCTTTTGAGGAAACGTGAGTTTGAAAATTGGATCGTTTTCTAAATTATCCCAGTTAATTAGTTCGTTAATAACATAATTGTTAGTTTTAAACGGTAGAACATTTCCAACTACTTCAATAGCCTCTATTTGTTGCTCACTAAGTTTATTGATTTGAGGAAGACTTTTGTAATTATGTAAAGAATATGATTTTAGTTTCATTAAAGCTTATTTTATTGGTTAATACTTTTGCAAATAACAAATAACATAAACCCATTCTGTTGACAATTGTCAATGCATGAAAATAAATTAATCCAAAAATCCCAGCAATTGCTTTATTGCCAGCAATTCATCAATACTAAGTTTTTCTTGGGAAATATATTCTTTTAACATTTTTTTTTTAATTCCAATCTCAGATTTGATATATTAAGTTCCAGAAAAGATGTCAAATCAAGCACATCGTCGGAGTCGATAGAGGTTTTTAGTTTTTCTAAAATTTGCATTACTTCTTTTGACATTAATATAGAAAAAACCCGTTAACACTTGCGCGTTAACAGGCCAAACACTAAAACGAAAAAATTGATATAAGCAAAGTTACGATTTGCTAGACGATAAAAAATTGACATTTGTCAATTTTATTTTTATTAAAGATTAATATACTTATCAAATGGACTTTAACATTGAAAAATATCACTGAAATCATCCTCCTTTTTTGACTTTCTTAGTCCGCAGGAAGTTGAACTGGTAAAAAATAAAATGCTCCGAAAAAGAATACGGAAAAGGAGAGTATTTATTCAAAGAGAATAGTTATTCTGAAGGCGTTTACGTTGTTCGAAAAGGCAAAGTGAAGATATTTCAAACCAACAACGAGGGAAAACAAAGCATAGTTTATATTTATAAGAAAGGCGATTATTTTGGCATCGACCGTTATTAGCGGAGGAGCCGTATCCCGTATCAGCAGCGGCAATGGACCACTTAGTAGTATCTTTTATTCCTCGTGAATTATTCTCAAGTCTTTTGTTACGCTCCTCGCACCTTGCCAGGAAATTATTAATCGTTCAATCAAAAGAATTTTCTGTTTGATAACAAGATGACAATATTCTCTCAATATGCCGTAAAAGAACGAGCGGCGCTAAGTTTACTAATATTAAATAAAGTGTATCAACGTACAGATGAAGAAGGCGCGAAAACCGTTCAAATATCTATTAATAGAGATGATTTTGCGGGTTTTGTAGGTACTGCAAAAGAAACTTTGGTACGAATGCTAAGAACATTTAAAGACGATGGGATAATTGTCTCAAAGGGAACAAAAATCAAAATATTGAAGTATCGAACATTATATAATATAGTAGCTGGAGTTAAAAATCATGCAAATACAAGTTTTAAAATCGAAAATACATAATGCCTTTATCACAGAGGCTAACATCGATTACATAGGAAGCATAACAATTGACGAAGATCTAATTGACGCAGCCGGTTTATTTGAAGGTGAGCAGGTGCATGTAATTAATCACAGAAACGGTGAAAGGCTTATTACTTATGTTATTAAAGGCAAAAGAGGAACCGGGCATATTTGTATGAACGGACCAGCAGCGTTGAAAATAAGCACGGGAGATAAAGTAATCATAATTGCTTATGCGAGTATGTCTACTGCGAAAGCTAAAACATTTAAACCAAAAATAATTTTCCCAAATTCAGATAATTCAAATTACAGTGACTAAGGAGAGGATTAGATATTTAAGGATTCAACATAATAATTCGAAAAATTGGTATTCGCGAGTTTGCAAGAAATGTAAAAAGAAATACGCTATTAATGGGATTACCAAACCAGAAATTGACGAAGAATTAAATTTCTGTTTTGAGTGCTTTAATAAACATATTTACGAATTATAATTTGTTACCCTCTAATTTACTAACAAGTATTTTACCAAATTATTAGGTACTAACACTTGTTAGGGATCGCTTGTTATATAAGAAGACACAGCAAATACTTCCAATAATATTGATAATAGCATTAAATAAATCCTCAAATTATTCTATTGAACTTTGAATCAGAATATTTCGGTACTTTTCTAAAATAGTAGACTTCGAAATAAATCCTTTATACTTACCATAAAACACTACCGGAATGTCTCCACAAATTGCGATTCATCGAAAAGTTTCATGATAGAATTAATCATCTTTTTCAGTGATCACATAACGTGCAGTATGCATCAGTTCCTTAACGGATACGGTATCATATAGCTCCTGTTTGAACATTACATTTCGAATGTCGTCTATCGTGATTAGACCCTTTAATTGAGACTCCTCATTAATTACAGGAAAAATATTTCTTCGTGATGACGTAATTAATTCAACCAACGCCCGTAGCTTTATTTTTTTAGGAACTTCAGTAAAATCATTTTCGATAAACTCCGAAATATCAATGTTACTAAGCAGATATGAATCAGTGGTTGTTGTTACAATTTTTTCTTTTTCTGAAAGCTTAAGCATGTCGATACTTAAAGGCATAAAATATTTTGATACCGCATAACTTAAGGCTGAAACGATCATTAACGGAATAATTAATTCATAACCACCGGTAATTTCAGCGATTAAAAATATACCCGTTAGCGGTGCATGAAAAATACCACTTAAAATACCAGCCATCGCTACAATGGTAAAATTACTCACAGGCAGGATAAATCCAAGATCAGTTACTATTGAAGAGAACAAAAACCCAACAAAAGCTCCAATAAATAAAGAAGGAGCAAAATTCCCACCATTGCCACCTCCGCCTAAAGTGAAACCTGTTGCGATGGGTTTTAAAAGAATAACAAGAAATAACAGAGAATACAATACAGGCTTTGTGGCATCACCTATTGGAAGAATTGAATAAAGGAACAGGGAGTTAGTATTTGAATTAGAGAGTGCTTTAATACTGCCATAACCCTCACCAAAAAGCGCAGGAACTAATAAAACTAAAACATACAAGCCAATACCGCTAACAATGATCTTTATAAATTTTTTATCACCAAACTTTTTAAAATAATTTTCTGTTACAATAAACACCTTGGAGTAATAAAATGAAAAGAATCCAGTAATTACCCCTAAGATCAAATAAAATGGCACATTCTTATAATCAAATGGTTGTTGTAGTGTAAAACTTAATAAAACATCTTCATGCAAAATTACTTTGGAGCACAGGCCACCAGAGGCTGCTGCTATTAAGATGGGGATAAACGCAGATATGTTTGCTTCAACTAATAAAACTTCTAAAGCAAACAACACCCCAGCAATTGGTGTATTAAAAGCCCCTGCTATTCCTGCTGCTGCTCCACACGCCAATAGTAAAGTACGCTCTTTATAACTGAGTTTATATGCTAAACCAAAGTTAGAACCAATTGCAGAGCCCGTTGTTACAATTGGAGATTCAAGACCAGCTGAACCACCAAAACCAACAGTAAGGGCACTGGTAAATAAATGACTATATGTTTGATCCTTTGGTAGTATGCTGGATTTTTTTGCGATCGAAAATAAAATATTTGCTAATCCCTTACCAAGTTTATTACCATTGAGATAATGAACAAACAATACACATAAACCTATTCCGATAATCGGAAAAACAGCTATTATTACTTGCTGGTTATTGGCAATTATTCCTATGCGAACAATAAACCAGTGAACAAACAATTTTAAGAATACTGCCGCTAAACCTGCTGTTAATCCAATTAATATTGCGCTAAAGATTACGAATTGTTTAGGACTTAATCTATTTTGAATCCAAATAACCAGTCGGTTGCCTTCAAATATCAAGTTCAGGAATATCTTCATTTTAACCTATAAAAGTAACAAATTATTTGGACTTATTTTTGGTTTTCAAACCCTTGACCGCTAGGTATTGTGATGCAAAAACATCACTATTGTACATTATTAAAACCTTGTAAAATTTTTTATTTTATCCTAAAAAAGTTAGGCAGTTACTAGGCGCCTTTCTAACGGTTAATAAACAACCGAACTCAGCTATACATTTTTTAAAATTGCAGTGTTGGTGCTGGGAAATTTATTAACTTAAATAAAAAAAGCTCAAGCCTAAACCGACCTTTCAATTTCCCTTTCCAAAGATAAATTGACCGTAATTGTTTCTGGCTTTAATACCAATGGCTAATTCCTTGATAAACTAATGGATTTACAATTAAAATTGGTTTAATTCTAATAATTGCCTTAACATTTTAATTTTAGATAGCATGTATAAACTAAGATACGAAAGTAAGGAGGTGGGAAAATTCAATCCACAATAAACTTATGTGTTTTTCAAAACCAACATTTAACGGGTTGCTATAATTTCAAGTAAATGTATACTCTTACAAGGTCTTCCTGATCTTCCGCCCATGCTTTCCGTTTTCAGTACTCTTAAATTCGCTACTCTTAACGGGAGTTACCGGAATATTTTGGTTAGGCAAATTAGTAGCAACTTTACTTTTTCCATTTATGGCGCCCGTCTTACCTTTTTTCGAAGCAATAGGTTTATTAACCTTAGCTTCTTCTTCCACTTTTTTTAATTGCAACTTTGGATATGCTTCGCCGCTTAACATATCCGACGCCATTGAATAATAAATTTTAGCCAACTCATAGTCCTTTTTTTCAAGTGCCATATCGCCTAGTTTATTGGCGGTACAAAATTTTCTAATGACGAGATACTCTGCATCATAAATATTAGAGGTGAAATTATAATCCCTTTTAACTTCCGGTTCCTTTTTATCAAGGTTCCTTACGGTGCCTTCATATTCAATCTGCACCCGCGACTGATCAAGGCCCAGGTATTTTATGTCGGTCGCCGGCTTCGACATCATAATACCCACCATATTTATTACGGGTTTAAAATTCTGATCACTCTTATCAGCTGCAACGTCTCTTGTACTTACTGCGAATTTTTTAGGCGTGTGGTCCTGGTATTCGATCATAAGCATATAATCGCCTTTTGAAGGGATAAGCATTTCGAAATTTCCATCCGCGTCGCTAAGCGTTTGCGAAACTATTTTATCGCCTTCCAACAACTTAACCGAAGCACCATTTAATAATTTTGAGTTTTTAATACCGCGCGAATTAAGTGTCCAACTTCTTAGTTCCACTTTACTTTTAAGTTTAAAATTCCAGTCGTCGGCCTTAAGCAATTTGCTAAAAAAAAAAAGTGCGAGAATAATGCAAACGAAGTTTGTTTTTCTATATTCGAAAATAGTCATATAGGTGGCTTATTTTAAGATCAATAAAAACAAAAATACAAATAAAAGCGAGTAATACAAGCATAGCTGCTCATTGAGTAAAAAGCGTAGCTCTTTTCAATAAAAAAACCCGGAACAAACGTTACCGGGCTCTATTTTATTAACGCAAGGATCAATCTTTGTTGACCACAATTTTTTTAGTGGAGCTATAATGATCGCTCGATATCCTTACAAGATAAATTCCGCTATACACTGTTTGAATATCGAAGAAAGCAATAGTTTGCCCTTTATTGATATTGGACGATCTGATCACTTTTCCATCCATACTTAACAGATCTACCTGAAGATTCTCTTTCACCAAACCACCTACCTGTATGGCTATAAGATCAGATGCGGGATTTGGATAAATAGATACGTTCATGTTATTAAATTCCAATTCGGAAATGGAGGCGGTAGAAATATAAGGCGTAGTGGTTTCGGTAACCGATGCCACTTTACAATTTGAATACACACCATAAAATGTTGGCCCAACAACATATGGATAAGCCGAATTCCAATTAGCATCAACGGTAGCGAAATAACAATATGTTCCACCCGGATACTCAGGTGTTACACAAAATCTTCCGTTATGAATATCCAAATAATCAGACGAAGCCGGAGTGGTGAACTGATAATCTTCTTTAAAATAACCTAAAGGATAAGTGGCGTTAACGTTTGGTCCGGGCGTTACTGCAACAGTACTTGAGTAATACGTATTTCTAACAGAAATGCTTCTTAATGACCAACTCGATTTCATTCTAACAATTCCACCGGTACCGTTTGTATTCTTATAAGCATAAGCGCCATAAATTGGAAATCCATCATAGGCAAAACCAATTAATGGCGAATGTTTAGTACTATCAATAGCATATAATCCATCGGCATTATACAAATTACATACATTCGAAATTACATTAAGATCCAATTTAAACGCGCTGGGGTTTTGGTGATGATGGTAATTTCCCATTGCGGGGTGACCCTTAGAGCAATCAAATCCGCCTTTTTCACCAACCACTGCGTCTCGGTTCCAAACATTATCGCCCATCCCTCCGTAAGGTCCACCCTTTAAAGTTCCGCTCGAATTTTGCCACGAAACACCATCTCTGTAGTCAAATAAAGCAACACCATTAATAAATACGCCAATGTTACCCATAGTAGTTGCGGTTAACGAGCCGGTATTTTGAACAGGCGCTAAAGGAAATTTAAAAATAGCATTTTGATCAGATGCTTTTGAAGGATTACCATCTAAAAAAGGGCCTGTAGTATAGGTTGGAATTCCTTTTACCGCTTCACCGACAGCCCCGAAGTCAGTCGCGATTCCGCCGCGAGCGCGAGCAGCGACGACGCGGTGCCGTGACCGGCAAGCTACGCCTCCGACTTCTTCTCCTCGTTTGGGCGGTGATCGCCGCCTCGGTGTAC
>JBGASH010000003.1:0-56775 GCA_044229775.1 Bacteroidia bacterium | reverse complement strand
GCCGCGGCTTGTAATTTATTAGGATTTAAAAGTATCGGCATAATAAGAGGAGAAAAAAGTTCGGAAATTAATCCTACACTCATTTTCGCTCTTGAAAAAAGCATGCAGTTACATTTTGTTTCGAGAGAAGAATACCGTTCAAAAGATTCTGAAGGATCTATTGAAAAACTAAAAGATCAATTTGGGAATTTTTACCTCATCCCGGAAGGCGGAAACAATAGTTTAGGAGAAAAAGGTTGCGAAGAGATTTTGGAAAGCACAGATGCATTTGATCATATATTTTGTGCTTGCGGCACCGCAACTACTTTCAAAGGCTTATCACGAAAATTAAAACCCCATCAAAAATTAACAGGCATCTCTGTTTTAAAAGGTGCGGGAGAAATAAATTCGAATTCGCAAATTTTACCCGATTACCATTTTGGCGGTTATGCTAAACACACGCAGGAGTTGCTCGATTTTAAAAAACAATTTGAAAAAGAACATAACATTTCTTTAGACTACGTTTATACTTCCAAATTATTTTTCGCGGTTACTGATCTCATCTCTAAAAATAAAATTCCAGAAAATTCAAAGGTGTTAATTATTCACTCCGGCGGCTTACAAGGTAATTTAGGATACGAAAAAAGAGGGTTCAAATAAACGGTAAAGACAAAATTATAGATAAAGATCTTACCTTGCTCGATAAATCGTACTTTGAATTTACCACTTGAAGTTGAAACGGTAAGTTAACGACATCCACGGAAAAGATTGCTTAGGATCGAAAGGATTACTTTTTGGCGTAGTTATTACCCTAACAAAGCCGAAACCAAACGCTAAGGTGTGCGCGATCTTAGGGTTGTGAAGACTATGAATAAGTAAACCATTTTGCGCCTGAACGGAAAGTCCCGTTACATTATACACTAACACATCCGTACCGTAACGCAACCTTGGTCCAACAAAGAATTTTACGTTTTGCTGTTTGGTGTCGAAAAAATAATTGAGGTCGGCACCGGTCACAAAATTAATATTTGACTTGGAGTAGGTAACCGGACTGTTAGATGATGAGAATGAATCGGCATAGGGACTATACGTAACAAATAATGGAATAGCCACGCTCATTTGTTTATTATAAAAGAAGCGTTCGTAGGTGAGGCCCGTACGGCCTAAAAAACTACTGAATAACTGTGTACCTAGCATGTTGTTTTGTTCGGTATCTTTTTTTGGATTACTGTTCTTTGTTTTTGCTTCAGGCTTTTTACCGGGAATAGTTTCCTCTTGTTTTTCATTTCCAAAAATATAAACACTGCCGCTGGCATATTCGGCTAAAACAATTTCGGCTTTGCTTTTTGTAGTAAGAGCTGTGGCGTTTTCTGAATCTTTGAATGTGACCGTACTTTTGTTTATTGAAACGATCTTGCAATTATGTTTGGTGCCATCCTTAAAAATAATTTTATCCTGTCCGTAATTTACCGTAACAAAGAATATCACAAACAGAATTATGTATACTTTTCTCATGCTAAAATCTGAATCCAAAACAGGTGCCTATGTACATTTTAGGAAATGTTCTGATACTACTACCGGTTGAACTTCCATTACTTGACGAACTACCGCCATTATCATTTAACTTATCGTACAATTCGCCTTTAGCGTTAAATCCACCAAGGCCTAAAAAGATCTTGTAATTAAAAGTAGGCGTTATGCGAACCTGGATCCCGTTTACTAACAAAGTTGAGAACTGGTAATCTGTTGTTTTTTGGTACTCAATGCCTGTTTTATAAACGTTACCGTTAATGGTTTGATAAACTGGAACTTCTTTATCATAAGAATAGTTCATGTATTTAAAAAGCATTCCTAAATAATATTGAACTTTTGTTCCTGTGATTGGATAGAGATTAATGCCAAAACCCAGATCATAATTTTTCTTGGTATGCGCCAACTGCCTCACAAAACTATTGGGCCATGTAACATGCGGATTAAAATTATAGCCGGCTAAAGCATTTGCCGACAAATGACCGTTTAAAAATTCGCGGTCGTATAAAAAGGTGATATCGGCATTGGCCAAGGCCGCGCCGTTCAATAGCAAGGTGTTTTTATTAAGATAAAGAAGATCGTTCTCCGGTTTTTTTATTTTGGACGACGGTTTGTTCTTTCCTTTGTCCGGATCTTCTCCGTCTTTACCAGGAACAACCGTTTTAGGATCTTTTGTAACATACTCAATTGTTCCGTTCTTATATTCTATCAATAAGATCGTTTGGATCGAAACAACATATGTGGGTCCTGTAGGGTTTTCGGCACTTTTGTATTTTAATTCTTCGGGTGTTATTTCGGTAACTTGTCCGCTGAATTTACTACCATCGATCTTATAGATCACATCTTGTCCTAATACAAGATCGGTGATAATCATAAAACCAAAAAATAATAAAATGCTGTTAAAACGCATAGTATAAAGGTACAAAATGTACCTAACGCAAACAATTAAATAAAATTGCTTTTGCTTAATGAAAAACCGCTTGGATTTGTGTTAAAACAGGGACTTAGTTGGCTTTATAAACCATTACGTTAAACACATAAGGATTAAGGCGCTTGATCTGCTCGCTGCGTTTAATGCCTTTTAAGCTGTTCTTTTTATTGCTAACTGTTAGTTCGTTCTTCAACGAATCGGGAGCAATGTTATTTATGGTTCTTAAGATCTCTTTCGATTTAATGGCAAAGCTGGTAGCTTCGGCATTGGTTATTTTTCCACGGATCAATCCAATGATGTTTCCTTGTTCATCCAAAAGAGGTCCACCACTGTTTCCCGGGTTAACCGGAATAGAAACCTGGTACATGGTAGTATCATCGCGGTAACCGGTTAGTGAACTTAAAGCGCCTTCGCCGTAAACAACATCTTTACGCGGGTAACCAAGTGTAAAAACTTTCTCGCCTATATCGGATGGTTTATTGCTAAAACTAAAAGGCACCTGCCAGTTCTTTGAAATGGTTTTGTCTTCGATCTTTAAGATCGCGATATCCATTTTAGGATCTGAGAAAATTATTTTGGTGATACTACGACCTGTAATGCTGTTCTCAATAAAAATAGAGTCGGCGCCATTCACCATGTGCCAGCTGGTTAATATAAATCCTTTGTTATTTAAGGCAAAACCTGAACCTTCAAGATTAGCCGGCGCAATTTTAATGGCTTTTTCGCCAACACTTGTAATTCCTTTTACAATGGCTTCCTGATTAGATTCAAGCATTTCAAGTTTATGGCTCATCACGTCCATTTCATTTCCCTGCTTCTTCAAAAGGTAACCACCGGTACTTAATAATGCTAATGTGGTAAGTACAGCAACTAAACCAACACCAGCTGCCATGGCCACGGTTTTACCAACCTGTTTAATGGTAGTTTCTTTTTTAATTGGAATAACTTTTGGTTCTACCCCTATTTCGTTTTCATGAATAGCTTTAAGGGCTTTGCGCAATTGTGTACGCTCTTCGTGCAAATTAAGTAAACGGAACATCTCACGGTGTTTATCAAAGGCGTCGGCAAATTCTTTATCCGAAGTTAAACGTTGCTCAAACTCGTGTTTTTGTTCCTTGCTCAGGTTTCCTAGTAAATAATCATCAAACCAATCTGTCGTTCTCATGTTCTTTGTGTTACATTATCTTTTTCAAAAAAATATTTCTTTAGCCGTTGAAGGCATTTGTATTTCTGGTTCTTGGCATTATCGGCGTTGGTGTAACCAAATTTTTCCGATATATCATCCATACTCATTTTGTGAACATAAAAATCTTTAATGATTGTTTTACAGGGTTCACCTAATTCTTCGAGGCTTTTCGCCATCCGTTCAAGTTCGGTCTCTTTCTGTAAATACTCTCCTACCTCTTCGCTTACATCCACCAGTTCGTTCTCATCATCTTCCTTTAAAGCGGAAAAGTGGCCGTTGCTTCTCAGTTGTTTTAACCAAAGCCTTTTAGCGATGGAGTAAACAAAAGTTTGCAACTGACAATTTAAAGTGAAGCCCGGCTTTTGCGCATTCTCAAACAACACAATGATCGTTTCCTGATACACGTCTTTGGCCGCGTCACTGCTTCCGCTATTATTAACAACAATTTTAAGAACGAGGTTATAGTACTTTTTGTACAAGGCCTTTAATACCTTTTCATTGCCGGTTTTTAACCCTTCAATAAATTCTAGATCAGTAAAGCCGGCTTTGTTAGACATATAATGCCTCACCGATTACAACAGCTTCAGACCTGGGCCATTCCCCAATTTCAATTTTTACTGTCTGAAAATCAATAAGTTAAAAATCTTTTGTGTTTCAAGGGGTTACCATTATTAAAAACCGGAATAAATAGTCAATTAAGCATATAAAACATTTAAAACCTAAAATCATGAAAAAAGTATTATCGTTAATCGTTGTAGCAGCTATCGCTACTGCATTTGTATCTTGTGGTCCTTCAGCTGAAGAAAAAGCTAAAATGGAAGAACAAGCAAAACTTACTGCTGATTCTATTGCTGCTGCTTTAGAAGCTAGCTTAAAAGGTGCAGTTGATGCTGCAGCTACTACTGTTGATTCTGCTGCTGCTGCAACTACTGAAACTGCTGCTGCAACTACAGAAGAGAAAAAATAAGAATTTGTGTTTAGTTAGTTAGCTGAAGAGCCTCTTTCATTCTGAAAGGGGCTTTTCTATTTTCAGGCCTGGAGTATTCGCGTCAACTTACCGGCTTATCCGTTGAAAAGCCCCGATCTGTTAAAAGGACCAGGGCTTACTTTTTACCGAATTCCCTTCGTAATTTGAGATTTTAGAAGTAAATTTATAGTCTGTTAATTTACAATTATGATGAAAAACAGTTTATTACTTTCGACCCTCGTTTTAGCCCTTTTTTCGGCATGCGGACCAGCCGCCGAGGACCGCAAAAAAATGGATGAGAACGCCAAGATCATGTCGGACTCCATCAAAGCAAACATTGAGCAAAGTCTCGAAAACGTAATGAAAGAGGTAAATCAACCCAGCGGTGTTGTTTTTGTGGCTCCAGGAACCAATACATCGGCTCCTGCACCGGGCGCAGTTAATTCTGCCACACCAACTGCACAACCTAAAAAATAAGAAATGAGTATAACCATTCAACAAGTTATTGATGCTTTAAAATATGTTGATGATCCTGATCTTAAAAAGGACATTGTTACTTTGGGCATGGTAAAAGATGTTGAAGTGAACGGCAAAAATGTTTCGTTCACCGTTGTGCTTACTACTCCGGCATGTCCCTTAAAAGATCTTATTCATAAGGCTTGCGTTAATGCCATTTTGCATTACGTTGATAAAGAAGCCAACGTTAAAGTAAACATGACGGCTAACGTTACTTCAAAAAAAGAAGCCGACACAACCTCGCTTTCTAAAGTAAAAAATATTATTGCTGTTGCATCGGGTAAAGGCGGCGTTGGCAAATCAACTATTGCCGCTAATTTAGCTTTGGGCTTAACGCAGCTCGGCGCAAAAGTGGGATTAGTAGATGCCGATATTTACGGTCCATCACAAACCATCATGTTTGGTGTTGAAAAAGAAACACCCGGCCCTGCCGACCTCAATAACAAAACCAAAATGAAACCCGTAGAAAGTTACGGCGTAAAATTAAATTCGGTGGGCTTTATGGCAGGTCCTAATCAGGTTATTGCTTTACGCGGACCAATGGCTTCAAAAGCCTTACAACAATTATTTTTTGATACTGTTTGGGGCGAACTTGATTATTTGATCGTGGATCTTCCTCCCGGAACCGGCGATATTCAAATTTCGCTTTGCACACAAATTCCATTAACCGGCGCCATTGTGGTGTGTTCGCCGCAACCGGTTGCTATTGCGGATGCACGCAAAGCCATTGCCCTATTTAATTTACCAACTTTAAATGTTCCTATTTTAGGATTGATTGAGAACATGGCCTGGTTTACACCCGCCGAGTTGCCAGAAAATAAATATTACATTTTTGGAAAAGATGGTATGAAAAATTTAGCCGAAGAATTCCGATTACCCTTACTGGCTCAAATTCCATTAGTACAAAGCGTACGTGAAGCCGCTGATGCCGGAAGACCCGCCGTATTACAGGAAACAACACCGCAAGCCAAAATATTCATTGAAATGGCCATGCACGTTGCACAACAGGTAGCTATTAGAAACGCCTCTAAAACTGCCGAACTGAAAGAAGCATAAATTTTATTATACCATGAGCCCATTACAGCAAAAAGTTGAAGACGCCCTTAACACCATAAGGCCATACCTTGAAGCCGATGGCGGTAATGTGGAGGTAATAGAAATTACCGACGACAATATTGTGAGAATAGAATTAATTGGCGCATGTAAAACCTGTAACATGAGCCACATGACCATGAAGTCGGGCATAGAAGAAACCATTCGTAAATCGGTTCCCGAAATTAAAGGCATTGAATCGGTTAACGCTTAAAAAATTATTTTTCTGTTTATATGAAACTCGTTGATAAATTATCACAAAGCAAAAAAACACTTTTCTCTATCGAAATTTTACCGCCACTAAAAGGTAAAAGCATACAAAGCATTTACGACGGCATTGATCCCCTAATGGAATTTAAACCAGCCTTTGTGGATGTTACTTACCACCGCGAAGAATATATTTACAAAAAGCGTGAAGGCGGCTACCTCGAAAAAGTTAGCATTCGTAAACGCCCCGGTACTGTTGGTATTTGTGCTGCTATTATGAACAAATATAATACCGAAGCGGTCCCACACATAATTTGCGGCGGTTTTACGCAGGAAGAAACCGAAAACGCTTTGATTGACCTGCAATTCTTAGGAATTGATAATGTGTTGGCTATTCGTGGCGACAGTATTAAAACCGAAGCCCATTTTGTACCGGAGCCGGGAGGACATCATTATGCCCTTGATCTGGTAAAACAAATTGTAGATATGAATAAGGGCAAATACCTGGATGAAGAAATGAAAGATGCCGCACCTACTAATTTTTGCATCGGTATTTCAGGTTATCCCGAAAAACATTTTGAAGCGCCCAACATGAACAGTGATATGAAATGGCTTAAAGCCAAAGTGGACGCCGGCGCTGAATATATTGTTACCCAAATGTTCTTCGATAACACTAAATATTTTGATTTTGTTAAACTATGCCGTTCTAACGGTATCACCATACCTATTATTCCAGGTTTGAAGATACTGGCTAATAAAGCACAGATAAAATCCCTTCCTAAAATATTTAAGATCGATATTCCACATGAATTTTACGAAGAGCTCGAAAAATGCAAAGACGATAAAGCAGTAAAAGAGGCCGGTGTGAACTGGTGCATACAGCAAAGCAAAGAATTAATTGCCGCGAATGTACCTTGCCTGCATTTTTATACCATGGGTACCAGCGAAGTTACCCGTCGAGTGGCTAAAGCGGTGTTTTAGGCCTGTTTCAAACATTACCCTGTTAATTTTTATACTTCTCTGCCGCAAAACAGGTGTTATTGCCATGTAATTTAGTGGAAAACTAATCCGTGTCAGAAACACTTACCAAACGCCGTGTAAAAACATCGGCCTTCACTGTTATCATCAGCCTTGCATTGGTATTATTTATGCTTGGCCTGCTAGGATTAGTGGTGCTTAACGCGCGAAAACTTTCTAATCATATTAAAGAAAATATAGGGTTTCAGGTGATCTTAAAAGATACCGCCACATCAGCACAGATCGACGCGCTGCAACAGGAAATTTCGGTTTCAGCTTACGCTAAAAGCGTTAACCACATTACCAAAGAACAAGCCGCCGAAAAATTGAAGGCCGATCTGGGAGAAGATTTTATTTCGTTCTTAGGATTTAATCCTTTGCTCTCGAGTTTTGACGTGAAATTGAATGCCGATTACGCTAATGCAGATACCCTTTCAGGTATAGAAAAAAATCTGCTACAAAAACCCATTGTAAAAGAAGTAGTGTATCATAAAGACATGATAAAACAGGTTAACGAAAATGCCAAAGTAGTGAGTTTGTATTTATTGATCTTTAGCGGGCTATTACTTATAGTAGCCGTAGCACTAATTAATAATACCATTCGCTTATCCATTTACTCACAGCGATTTTTAATTAGAACAATGTATCTGGTTGGCGCAACCCGTGTGTTCATTAGCAAACCATTTATTTTTATTGGTGTGCGACAAGGCGTAATTGCCGGAATTGTAGCCGGCGCTTTACTCGCAGGATTCCTGGTACTCAGCACCAAATATATTCCTGATCTTTTACAATTGCAAGACGAGAATATGCTGGCACTTTTATTTGGCGGAATTGTTTTATTGGGGATCCTGATCTCCGGTCTTAGCGCCATGTTCTCGGTGATGCGCTACCTGCGTTTGAAAACAAGTGATCTGTATTTTTAGAATTCAACTATTATTTACAATTTATTGTTCTTCAACTTTATTAAAGTTGTATTCAGCTTAATGATGATCTGTATCCCACTACGCGCAGTGTTTCTTAACTTTATCTCAGGATACTGAAATTTTAATTCCTTCGTTACCAGTTTATAATCCGAATTAAACTGAACAATATGTCGGTAAATCTCTTTCTTAAGTTTTTTCTTAAATAATGGGGCTTTGCTATAATGCGATTTTAATTTCTTTGTAAATTCATTCAGTTTTGCATGAGTGTTGTGAACACTGATTTTTTCTTCGTTAGTAATTTGCTTAAGTGCCCTTATTATAAGAATATAAGATAAATGAATAGATTCAACATAGAACTGAGACTCATACGCAACCTTGTTTTTATCTATAAGTTGTTTAATAGTTGCCATACCGTTAAATTACACAATTATATCACTCTATTTTATTTGCCATAGATTTAATAGACTTAAAATTACATCAATATTCGTAAATAGCTGCAAATAGAGCCGTTAAATTTTGCTATCTTTAAACCTTTAAATTAATGGATTTTCAAAATACCAATACCACTTGCCGGGCCTGTAACGGAAAATTAACCCTTAGTGGTACCACCGTTAATATGCAAACATTTTACTGTCCTACCTGCCAGCAGTTTCAATTGGAACACAGCGAAACTAAAGCTGAAAATGAAGCGTGGAAAGAAGCTAATATTTCAGAGGTGTTTTTAAATGCGCTGGCACAAAGAAGAAAATTACAAGCTGCTGAAATTTTAAATAAATGGGGCGGTTTAATTAAGCAACCGGTATTGGATTATGCATGCGGACAAGGTGTTTTTTTAGAGGCTGCTATGAATTCGGGGATCAACATTAAAGGTGCCGACCTTAACCGCGTTGGAAAACATGCCGAAAATATTTTGCAGGTCGATAAACCCTGGGGCACTTCGGTGGCAAAAGGTTTTAAAACGGTGGTGATGCTGGATGTGATAGAACATAATAAAGGACTTGAAAGTTTTTTGAATGATCTTAAAAATTTCGACGTTGAAATGTTGCTGATAAAAGTTCCTAATTCGAAAGGGCCAAGTGCCATTGCCGCGCGTATGGCCAGATCGCTTGGCAAAAATGGTTTATGGGAAACGCTGAATTTGGTTGGCGATTTTGTACCACATTATACTTTTTTCTCGCACAAAGGATTAAAAAAAATGCTTGAGCGTTCGGGTTATAATGTTACACATACCATGCAACTGACGGAGTTCGGGACAGAATTGCCGGAAAGACTTCGCTCGCAAAAAGGTGCCATGTCGGGATTACTACGATTATTCGGAGGATTCATTTCAGCTATTTCCTTTATGTGGTGCGATAACATTACTGTGGTTGCCGAGCTTCGCAAGTAAAAGTTAGTAGGCATCAAAATCGATCGCTTCAAACAATAAATTTGAAGAATTAATCTCGGAGCTAAAATCTCCCAACGGTTTTAAAATTAAATTAAGCGGCGAAGGCTTTAAAAAAGCAGGTAAATTTATTTTCAGTTTGTTTTGATTGTTCAATCCAATGGTCATTTTTAGCATTGAACTATGCTTATTAAACCCTTCCCAATAGATCTCCTTCCTGCAACTAAGCACAGCGTTTATGAACGACATATGTGTTTTTGAGGTAACTGATAAATTAGTTTTACCGTAATGAGCCGATGGGTTTTTTAATCGCCATTTTACCGATTCAACAGTCCAAACCGAATGCATAAAGTTTTCAGGAACACTTTTCACTTTAGGTTTACCAGGGAATATTTCAACGTTTAATGGCGCGATCAATTTAAATCCCAACTTATTTAAAAAACCGTGCGTACTGTTTTGATTGGCAACTCCTATAACAAATTTATAACCCTGTTCGGCACCGTAAGCGTAAGTTCTCTCGGCCAGTTTGGTAAAAAGTTTTTTACCCTGATGATCAGGATGTGTTACGGTGTTTAACGATAGCAACCCCTTTGTGATTTTGCCATTTACATTATATACTACCGGAATGGTAACGTAATGCGCCGCCAACACATCGCCATAAAAAGCATCAAAGCCAACAACTTTTCCGTTAGGATTAAGGTCGTATTGCCACTTTAAAAATTCAGTCGTGTATTTTTTTGTATCGGTAAACACCATCGACAACAACTCTGAATACAATTTCAGTTTATGCTCATCGCACGAGGTATTTACAAAAGTATATTCCATTTATTTTATAGAAACTGACCTAACGTAATCGTCATAACGCGTAATGTGTAAATTCATTTTCATCAGATCATCTAAGCGACCAAACAAATTCTTACGATTATAATACATCAAACGGTTATAAAATTTATTGCTATTGATCCCGGCATGCATGTAGCGTTCCTGTTCCACATCGGCATCGTAGGGATGAAAATAACTTAGTAAAGGATGTCCGTGTTTAATATTCTTCTTTATAGCTTTGTAAAGAAATAATTTTGGAAGCACTCTAAAATAGATCCCTCCCGCTATTGGTAAGGTTAAATGTGCAAAATCTCCTACGGTCATTGGTATCTCCAGAATTTTATCATTCATTACTTTTTGCCCTTTACCAAACTCTTTCCAGCCGTAAAGCGGATTTTTTGCGGGTAATACCGAACTCGAATAGGTAAATCCAAATTGTGCAAGCACCTCATAGGCCCAGGGTGTTTTTTCGGTTAAAGAGAATATAGGCGCTCTGAAACCGGTCACTTTTTCAACACCAGCGTTTTTATAGGCGGTCATTGCTTTTTCAAGATCAATTTTAAATCCTTCCTTTCCGAGTTTATCTAATGGTGTGTGATCGTAAGTATGACAAGCAATTTCATGACCATGATGAATGATCTTTTTAATAAGACCTGGATACTTTTCGGCGATCTTTCCAACAGTGAAGAACGTACAAATCGAATTATTTTTTTTTAGCCAGTCGAGATAAAGCCCAGTGGTTTCTTCAACCCTATCCCTGTATTTATGTCCTTCATGAACATTTTCTCTCGCGTCTTCCAGATCAACACTAAAAAGAAAAGTATTATTTGGTTTCATCCTTGTGATTATCGGGATCTTTTTTATTCCCGCTATTTTGTAATTGTTCTTTTAACAAGGCCATTTCCTGTGCCAGTTCCTTTATTTGCTTATGCTGCTTTGAATTTACCACCGATAAGTGCACCAAAAATATGATGATGGCAAAAATGGCCCCTAGAAAGATCAATGCCGGCGGATAGTAAACGCCTAAAAATTTAGCGATAACGTCTAGGCCATTGCGCCAAAAAGCAAACAATAATAAGGCCAGGGTACAAATGATCCATATAATAGAATACTCTTCTCTTAATTTTCCTTTCACCACCAGGCGGAAAATAAAGAACATGAACAGCAAGGAGCCAACGATGCTGATGATCTGGATATTATATGGTATTACCTTTTCCACTAAATTTTAATCTAATATAAATAAATAAAATGCCTAAAGAAACTTTTATCATATAATAAATACTTGAGAATGACCGAATGGAAGATTGACCCCCTTGCCGTTCGTTCATTACCACCGGAATTTCTTTAATGGAAAGGTGGTTTAACGCGTAAAGTACAATGGCCTCCGGCTCGGGATACTCGTCGGGATAATATTCACAAACTACCTCCAATGCCTTTTTATTAAGCGCCCTGAAACCCGAAGTACTATCGGAGATAGTTAGTCCTAATAAAAATTTATTCAGATTCTTAAAATATTTGATCCCGGTTCGGCGCATAAGCGTTGATTGAAATCCCTGCTTTTCGATGAACCTTGAACCAATCACAACATCGGCTTCTTTATCAATAATGGGTTGGATAAGATTTTTTATTTCGTTGGCCGGATGCTGACCATCGCCGTCGAGCTGAATAGCAATGTCAAAATTATTTTTGTGGGCGTATTTAAATCCCGACTGAACCGCCCCGCCTATTCCTAAATTAACCGGAAGGTTTAAAAATACCGAGGTTTGTTTTTTGATCTCGGCCAAAGTATTGTCTTTTGAACAATCATTAACCGGAAGCGGCTGTAAAAAAACACCGGGGATACTAATTTTTTTGAGTTCGCTTAAAAGCTTTGCGATGTTCGCTTCTTCGTTATAGCACGGTATAACTATTACAACCTTTATCATTTCTCCCATCCTCTTTTTAAGGATCCCTCGTAATCGGGCGCTTTTAGATTTGCCCAATATTGTGTGGTTTCGCTACCGGTTAATTCAAATTTACGGAACACTAACCAATAGGTTTTTTCGGTCATGGCATCGTAATGCAAAATCCCGATCTTTAACTGATACGTTTGGATAAGATTAAGACTTATTAAAAAAGTTAAAAGCGCGGCTGATCCATATTTTACTGAACGATCAATGAAATTATTGATCACATAACTATCCAAAACTTTTTCGATAATAATGCAAAGAAAAAAGATGAGGAACGCGTAGGTTTGAACCAGGGCACGCATACCAAAACCGCCGCCAAACCACCAGCACCACCAGCTTGCCAATAAATAAAAATTGATCAGAAAATAAATAATTACAGGGATGTTGAATTTGGGAATATACTTTTTTGAAAAGAACATGCCTACAATTGCAAAGATCATAACCGGTGTATACACGAACCATCCTTTGCGATAACTGAAAAGCATTTCGCGGATCTTAGGATTCTCGAACCAGAACTTTGAATTTTCGCCATACGAATTATACCAGTACGAACCGGTTTGCATTTTCCAATACAACATTTGCGGCAATAGAACCGCCATAAAACATAATGCAATTATCAATAACTGCATCCAATGAGAAGTGAAAAATCGCACAGAATGCTTAAAGTCATTCTTATTGCGAATGCCGTACAGTATAAAGATCAACGCCACACTCACTTCTGTTGGCCGGATCAATGTTGCAAGTCCAAGGATGATCCCTAAAAAAATACTGTATTTAACTTTGGGCGTTTCGTGCCATTTAATGGTAAGCCATAAAAATACCGTGAAGAGAAAGAACAAATAACTGTGCGGCATTTCACCCGACCCTACAACGTAATGAAACAGATTTGTTCCAAAAAAAACCGTGAGTATTCCTATGCCCACAGTGATCTCTTTAAAGTACCGCAATAAAATATTCCTTAAAAATAAAATGGCGCATATAAAATAAAAGATGGTACCATAATGGATGGCGTCAATGAATCCTTCCGAATAACCATCGATCTTTTCTTTCCCATTTATGGCCAGTTTGTATCCTACAAGAAATGAAGGAAGATACATTAAAGCCATGCCATAGGTTGGCATAGGTAAATTTTTACCAGTAGGTGTTTTGTGTAACCAATAATTATTTGGGAAAGAAAAGGTAAGATCGTGATGGATGAACGTAGCGGGCAAATAGGAATAATATTGATTAACGTCCCAAGTGAATGGCGTACCGGTCTCGGTTTTCCATGTTTTCCAAAAATTAGCGTACATGATACAATACACCGCAATAAATACAATTACCATAAAAGAAAAGCTAAAGCGCGATCTCTTTTCTGATAAACTATTTTCTCCCGATAATATTTCTGTCATGTAGTAGTAATTAGATCACCATTTCGGGCACATCGCCTTCAATGATCAATTTTCCGGCTGTGGCGTTCTTTATTTGCTCGAGACTAATCCCGGGCGCACGTTCTATAACTTTAAATCCGCCACCGGGTAGCACATCATAAACGCCCAACTCAGTAACAATTTTTTTAATGCATTTTACGCCGGTTAACGGCAGCGAACATTTAGGAAGTAATTTCGATTCGCCCGCTTTATTTACCTGCTGCATGGCCACAATAATATTTTTTGCCGATGCCACCAGATCCATGGCGCCACCCATACCTTTTACCATTTTACCCGGAATTTTCCAATTAGCTATGTCGCCATTCTCGCTCACTTCCATGGCTCCTAAAATGGTAAGATCAACTTTTTGCGCGCGTATCATTCCAAAGCTCATGGCACTGTCAAAGATCGAGGAGCCCTTTAGTAACGTTACGGTTTGTTTACCTGCATTAATAAGATCAGCATCTTCTTCGCCTTCAAAAGGAAAAGGACCCATTCCTAAAATGCCGTTCTCCGATTGTAATTCCACATTTACTCCTTCCGGAATAAAATTAGCTACCAATGTAGGTATACCAATACCAAGGTTAACAAACATCCCGTCCTTTACTTCATTAAGGCATGCTCTTGCAATTCCGTTCTTATCTAACATAATTTCAAATTATTTTTTTCTTACTGTACGTTGTTCGATGCGTTTCTCATATTTTTCTCCCTGAAAAATGCGGTGCACATAAATTCCCGGCGTGTGAATATGATCGGGATCCAATTGGCCGGCAGGCACCAACTGTTCTACCTCAGCAATGGTGATCTTTCCGGCCATGGCCATCATGGGATTAAAATTGCGAGCGGTAGAGCGGAAAATTAAATTTCCGGCCTCGTCGCCTTTCCACGCTTTTACAATAGCGAAATCGGCGTTAAAAGCCTCTTCCATTAAATAATCTTTTTCAACACCGTTAAATTTAAAACGACGCACTTCTTTACCTTGTGCAATTTCGGTACCTACACCGGCCGGGGTAAACACCACCGGCATGCCATATCCTGCAGCTAAACAACGCGTGGCTAATGTTCCTTGCGGAATAAGATCTACTTCTAATTCGCCACTTAACATCTGGCGTTCAAATTCGGCGTTCTCGCCAACATAACTCGAGATCATTTTTTTGATCTGGCGCGTTTGCAATAACAAACCTAATCCAAAATCATCCACACCTGCATTATTACTGATACAGGTTAAACCTTTTACGCCTTTTCTTACCAATGCGGCAATGCAATTTTCAGGTATACCACAAAGACCAAAGCCACCCAACATCAGTGTCATGTTGTCTTTAATGTCTTTAATAGCTTCGTCGGCGTTCTTTACAACTCTATTGATCATATTCTGTTTTATTTTTAAAAAGGGAATTCGTCTCCTTCAAAATTCTCTTCCGGTGTAATGTTTTGATCGTATTTACTACAATCCAATTCTATATCTCCCAAATTAGTGGGCTTCTCAAAATCGTTTTTGGTGATCTTTAAATTTTTATCGTTATATACCTTTTGAAAGAATTTTCCCCAAATAGGTAACGCCATTTTAGCCCCTTGTCCAAACTCCATGGTATTAAAGTGTACACTACGGTCTTCACCCCCTACCCAACAACCGGCAGCAAGATCAGGTGTATAACCAATGAACCATCCGTCGCTGTTATTTTGAGTAGTACCTGTTTTACCGGCAATGTTAGAAGGCAATTTATAACGGTACAAGCCCATACCGGTTCCGCTTTGCACAACACCTTTCATGAGGGTACACATCACATACGCTTTTTCTTCGCTGAATACTTCGTCGGTAGTAGGGACAAACTCCTCAAGCACTTTTCCGTTCTTATCTTCAATGCGCATGATAAAGGTGGGCTGTACGTACGTTCCCTTATTGGCAAAAGTGGAATTAGCGGCTACCATTTCAAATACCGAAGCATCGCAGGTTCCTAAACAAATAGAAGGCACCGCGTCCATTGGCGAGGTAATTCCCATGCGCTTGGCCAAATTCACAACAGCATTAGCGCCGAATTTTTTTATGAGCGCTGCGCTCATGTAGTTGATCGAGTTGGCTAATCCTACTTTAAGAGTCAGTAATTTATTTTCGTATTTTAATTTTTCTTTCGCGTCTAAAGAATTATCCGGGCACCATTCTTTACCTTGTTCGGTTGTAACACAGGTTCGTACACAAGGCATTCTGAAACAAGGCGAATACCCTTCCTGAATAGCCATGGCATAAACAAACGGTTTAAAAGTAGAACCCACTTGCCTTTTCCCGACTTTTACGTGATCGTATTTAAAATGTTTGTGGTTGATACCGCCCACCCATGCTTTTACATAGCCTGTTTGTGGTTCCATAGCCATAAAGCCCGTTTGTAAAAAACTTTTGTAATAACGAATACTGTCTAACGGTGTCATGGTGGTATCTATATCGCCACGTAAACTGTAAACAGCCATTTTAACAGGTGTTCTGAAAATAGCATTGATCTGATCTTCGTTTAATCCTTGTTGCTTTAATTCGCGATAACGGTCGCTGCGTTTAACCGCCGAGTTCATGATATTCTCAATTTCCTTCTTACTAACGTTCCAGGCGAAGGGTGCGTTCTTTTTTGTTTTACATTCTTTGGTAAATGCTTTTTGTAATTCGGTCATGTGCTCACTCACGGCTTCTTCGGCGTATTGTTGCATACGCGAATCGATGGTGGTGTAGATGTGAAGTCCGTCTTTGTAAATATTGTAAGGTTTATTGGTTTCCGGATTAATGTGTTTTTCGCACCATTGTTTTAAAAAGTTTTCGCGAAGGTATTCTCTGAAATATGGAGCCGGACCATCGTTATGATCTTCGGGTCTGAAACTCAAGCCAAGTTCTTTTACTTTTAACGTGTCGAATTGTGTTTGATTGATGTAATTGTATTTTAGCATTTGTGCCAATACCACATTGCGACGCTGTTTTGCTTTTTCAGGAAATCGGATAGGATTGAAGAGCGAAGGATTTTTTGCCATACCAACCAGCATCGCGGCTTTTTCGATGGATAAACTATCGGGATTACAATTAAAATAAATTTTTGAGGCCGACTTTATACCAACAGCCAGATTCAAAAAATCAAATTTATTAAGATACATGGCCATGATCTCTTCTTTGGTGTAATTTTTTTCGAGGCGGGCGGCAATGATCCATTCTTTTATTTTGCGGGTAACCAGTTGTATTTTGCTCAGATTTTCGCGGGGAAACATCATTTTAGCGAGCTGTTGTGTAATGGTACTTCCTCCACCCTTTGAACCGCCGCCAAAAATTCCGGATGCCGCGCGAAACAACGCCTTAACATCTACGCCGCTATGCTCATAAAAACGCGCATCTTCAGTGGCTACTAATGCATTCACGATATCCTTGTCGAGGTCCTTGAAGTGTATATTGATCCTGTTTTCGTTGTAGTATTTGCCCAACACCTTAGCATCGCTGCTGTATATAACTGTAGCGAGATTGCTTTTGGGATTTTGTAATTCTTCTACACTTGGAAGATCACCAAAAACTTCGTTGGCGATAAGGATCACCATTAAAAAAATAAAAGCAAACGGGCCCCAGATCAGTAACCAGGTAAATTTTATGTAACGGGATGTTTTTGCCACTATGGAATTTTCCTCAAAAATAACAAATTCGGCGAAAGCGCGCGAATGAAATCGGTTAAATAAATAAAAAAGATCTTACTTAATTTATTAGTGGGTTAAAACGGATTTACACCATTAACAGTAGTGTATTTCATGGTGTATTTTACGCCGGGATTCATATACTTATAAGCGCTATGGCTCATTAAGGATGCTTCGTGAAAACCACAAAGTATGAGCTTAAGTTTGTTTTTGTAGGTATTAATGTCGCCAATGGCATAAATTCCCGGAATATTTGTGCTGTAATCATCGGTATTCACTTCAATTGCGCTCTTATCGATATTCAACGACCAGTTTTCAATTGGACCGAGCTTAGGTGATAAACCAAATAACGGGATCAAATAATCGGTTTTTATCGTTTTATTTTCCTTGGTCTTTATGTTGGTAACAGTAACTGATTCTAAATGGTCGTTACCACTTAAAGAATTTAAATTGGCGTTCAAAATAAGATCAATTTTCCCGTCTTTGGCAAGCTGCATCACTTTGTTGACGCTATCGGGTGCTCCTCTAAACGATTCGCTTCTGTGAACCAATGTCACTTTTTTTGCAACATCCGCTAAAAAGATCGCCCAGTCTAACGCGCTATCGCCACCTCCTGCAATTATCAATTCTTTATTGCGATAAGTTTCGGGATCAAGGATCATATAATTAACGCCGCGGCCGTTCTCATATTTTTCTAATCCGCTTATTTCGGGTTTACGCGGTTCAAAACAGCCCAATCCGCCGGCAATTACCAACACTTTCGAGTGTATTTTAGTTCCTAAATTGGTTTCCAGAATAAAATTTTGTTCGCCTTTTTTTTCTAGTTTCTCCACCCTTTCACCAAAGGTGAATGTGGGGTTAAAGGGCTTTGCCTGTTCAAGCAATCGGTCCACCAGATCCTGAGCCATTATCATGGGATAACCCGGAATATCATAGATGGGTTTTTTAGGATATATTTCAGAAAGCTGTCCGCCCGCTTTAGGTAAATAATCAATCAAATGGCAACGCATTTTTAGCAGGCCGCATTCAAATACTGTAAATAACCCTACCGGGCCTGCGCCAATAATGGCAATATCTGTTTCGATCATAAGTTCGGGCAAAATTAAGGATTTAACCCCGAAAAACCACTGTATTATTATGGTTTTAAGTAACTAAAAACCATACCTTATCTGCGATCCTTCTGGCAATTGGAAGTTTCGCACAAAGTCCGTTTTGGACCACCCTGCTTAACGCTAATTATCCTCAAACTTCAATGGCCACCAGCATGATGGATGTGGTGACTCCAAATGTTGTTTGGGCAACCGCTCTTTATAACACCGGTCGCCAATCCGAATTTTATACAAGAACCATTAACGGCGGAACCAGCTTTACTTCTGGAAACGTTTTTCCTGATACCTTGAAATGGCAAATTTGCAGCATGGAAGGTATTGATGCTAACAACGCGTGGGTTTGTGCTTTTAATAGAATTAAAAACGATAGCGGGGTTATTTATCATACAATTAATGGTGGTGTAAACTGGTCAAATGGCGGCAACGCTGCAATGTTTACACATTCTGTTTCTTTTGCCGACTGGTGTGCATTTGTTACACCATCTGTTGGTGTAGTTATGGGTGATCAAAACCCAAACAGCGCCGGTAAACACGAGATCTGGAGAACAGTTGACGCAGGTACTACTTGGACAATGGTTCCTGCTGGTAACATTCCACCTGTAACCGGAGCAACTGATGCCGGTTTAACAAATTCTTATACTACTTATAGTACCAATTGTTTATGGTATGGTACAGGTGCTGGTCGTGTATTCCGTTCTACTGATGCCGGTGTAACCTGGAGCGCCAGCTCTACACCTGCCACCGGTGAAGTTACCGACCTGGCGTTTACGACAGCTAGCAATGGTCTTTGCTATGCATATACAGGTACTACTTTAGGAATGTATAGAACTACTGATGGCGGTGCTACTTGGGTTACTGTTCCTATTACAAACACTACAGGTAAAGGTGCGATCTGCGCAATTCCTGGTTCAAATTATTACGCGTCTTGCAGCTTTACAAATAACGCGGCTGCACCTTCTACTATTTCGGTTACTTACGACGCAGGTGCTACATGGAATAACTGGGGTGGTAGTAATGTTATAGGTTATATTACCATTGGTTTTGCCGATAATGCTACCGGTTACGCCAGTGTATTTTCAAGCTCTACTACTGCCAGTATTGGTGGAATGTACAAATACACCGGTTTACCTTTAGATGTAAATAATGTTACAAATTTCGTACCGGTTGCTTTAAATACTTATCCTAACCCAAGCAATGGTTTAGTAAGCATCATGGTACCTGTTGCTAAACACGGCGCCGATATCATTGTTACCGATCTGCTTGGAAATGTTGTTTACAAAGATCGTACTACAACTACAACTATGGAGCAACGTAATTTAAATTTACAATATCTTGCAAAAGGTGTGTATAATGTGAGTGTGATTATTGGAGAAGATAAATATCACCAAAAAATAGTGATCGAATAAAATCGACTCTTAGAGCATTAAAGTTTATTGAAAGGCTGTCTGCACAAGACAGCCTTTTTTATTTTACTTAATGCTTAAATACCTAAAAATTAAGAGGGTGAATTCCGTTCTTTTTTGATTTTGATAGATAAGAATGTTTTCGTAAATTAGCTGTCTATTAAAAAAAATCAGAAAAACATGAAAAAAACTTTACTTACATTATCTGCGATCCTTCTAACAATTGGAAGCTTTGCGCAAAGTCCTTTTTGGACCACCCTTCTTAACGTTAATTATCCGCAAACATCTATGGCTACCAACCTTATGGACGTAGTTAATACGAATGTTATTTGGACAGCAGGTGTTTATAATACCGGCCGCCAGCACGAGTTCTATTCAAGATCCATCAACGGTGGAACCAGCTTTACTTCAGGAAACGTTTTTCCAGATACCTTGAAATGGCAAATTTGTAGCATGGAAGGTATTGATGCTAATAACGCATGGGTTTGTGCTTTTAACAGAGTAAAAAACGATAGCGGTGTTATTTATCATACAATTAACGGTGGTGTTAACTGGACCAACGGCGGAAACGCTTCTATGTTTACACATTCAGTTTCTTTTGCTGACTGGTGTGCCTTTTTAACGCCATCTGTAGGTGTAGTTATGGGTGATCAAAACCCAAACAGCGCCGGTAAACACGAAATTTGGAGAACAGTTGATGCTGGTACAACATGGACCATGGTTCCTGCTGGTAACATTCCTCCAGTAACCGGAGCAACTGATGCTGGTTTAACAGGATCATATACTACTTATAGCACTAATTGTTTATGGTATGGAACAGGCGCAGGCCGTGTGTTCCGTTCTACTGACGCAGGTGTTACCTGGAGCGCTAGTACTACTGGAGCAACCGGAAACGTTACTGATCTTGCCTTTACTTCTGCTTCAAATGGTCTTTGCATTGGTTATACCGGTACCAGTACTTTTGGTCTTTACAGAACAACTGACGGTGGCGCTACCTGGGCTTCGGTTCCGGTAACAAACACAACAGGTAAAAGAGCCGTTGTAGCAGTTCCGGGAACTAACTATTATACTTCTTGCAGCTTTACAAATAACGCAGCAGCTCCTTCTACTATTTCTGTTTCTTACGATGCAGGTACTACTTGGAACAACTGGGGTGGTACAAACATCATTGGTTATATTACTATGGGTTGGGCCGATAACACTACCGGTTTTGCGAGCGTGTTTTCAAGCTCTACAACTGCCAGCATTGGTGGTATGTACAAATACACCTCTTTCCCGTTAGATGTAAATAACACTGTTTCTAACTTCATCCCTACTGCTTTAAATACTTATCCTAACCCAAGCAATGGTTTAGTTACAATTATGGTACCTGCCGCAAAACAAGGCGCAGATATCATTATTACTGACCTGTTAGGAAATGTTGTTTACAAAGATCGAACCACTACTACTACAACGGAAGATCGAACTTTAAATTTACAACATCTTGCCAAAGGCGTTTACAATTTAAATATTGTTATTAGTGGGGATAAATATCACGAGAAAATAGTGATAGAATAAATCACCATTACCCGTAGGATTTGATTCTGACAATTTATATCCACGGTTAAATCTTATAAGGGGCTGTCTGTAAAAGACGGCCCCTTTCATTTGGAATAAATGCCCAGCTACTACGACATATTAGGTGTAAGCAAAACCGCCAGCATTGGCGAAATAAAATCGGCTTTCAGGCGGCTTGCTAAACTTTACCATCCCGATAAAAATCCAGGCGGGAAAGAAATGTTCGAAAAAATATTAATGGCCTATGAAATATTGATCGATAGTAATCGCCGACTTCAATACGACCTTAAATTAAAATATAGCGCTTCGGTTAAAGACGCTAACGACCGCACGGCACGCGTAAAAAAGAAAGAATGGAATTTTAATGAAGAGGAACTAAAACGCCGGCAATATTATCAGGAACATTATAAAAAACAATATAACGACGCTAAAAGCAAAGTAGACCGACAAGGCAACAGCAAAATATACAACGAATACAAATATATTTTATTCGCAACACCATTAGCAGTTGCGCTGCTTATGTTTATTATCAAAGGTTTTGAAAAAGGACCTACCCCTAAGACCGAATCAAAAACCGAGGTACATAATAACACAACCGGGCTTAAAATGGGTGATTCACCTTATACGTTTTATTTTAAAGATCCGGTTTATGATTCCAATTCCGGAAAAGTTCTCAAATTAAAAAATCCAGGGGTCCTGGATGCTATTGCGTGTTTATTTACAAAGGATCAAAAATTTATCCGGAGTTGTTTTTTACAATCGGGCTACTACGCCGAA
Source organism: Bacteroidia bacterium (assembly GCA_044229775.1). Lineage (GTDB taxonomy): Bacteria > Bacteroidota > Bacteroidia > B-17B0 > Aurantibacillaceae > JAHEYG01. The sequence goes on along the minus strand of JBGASH010000003.1, from coordinate 34,366 downwards.
CTGAGCCAGATACCGAACGACGAATTAGTGATCAAACTTTTTTTCGGGAAGAACTGGAATGCTGAAAAACCTGTCGGGGAAACCGGTGCCATTGGCCAATTTGATAGTGCCCAAAGTTTTTACAGCTTTAGTTTCTCCTTCCTAAAACAAACCGAAGAACTCATTTTGGATGAAACCAAATTAAAAGGTTTGGATAAAATATCAGAAAAAGAATTTTTTAACCGCGCGCGTTAATTCTAAACGCCGAACTGACTTAAATGATGGTCGAGGTGTTTGTGCTGAATGATATCCCACTCTTGCGCAGTCATTTCGCCAAAGAATGGATGTTTGTCTTTAGTGATCTTATCAGGACCTTCATTTGCAAATCGCTGAACGCTTGTAATAAGATTTTGTTTTTCGGTATCAAAATGTTTTTGATCCTTCATTACAAATGTTTTATCGGTTGGCAAATTTTTTTCGAAAGGTGCGCCTTTTACGTATTTGTTCTTAAACATTTTTCCGAAAAGGATAGCGAATAATCCCCGCTTGCTGCCTTTTGCTTCTCCATAAGCCATTTTAAGCGGCTGAGAAGCGTGGGCTAACATTTGTGATACGTCCATTTTTCCCCATTGCGCTTTGTGATCTGGTGTAAGTGCATTGATCCGCGCAATGATAGTAGCGTTATCGTTTGGGTTAAATAAACTTTTCATGTGATTATGCTGAAACCAAACTGGCTTTTAAAATACTTTCAAATAAATATTTTCCGTCTTCGTTAAACAATTCAGCATCCGAAGCACGCTCGGGGTGAGGCATCATACCAAAAACATTTTTGCCGGCGTTACAAATACCTGCAATATTTTCCAGCGCGCCATTGGGATTGCCCGCTTCATTAACGTTACCGTTCTCATCACAATAGCGGAATAAAATTTGTCCGTTCTCGTTCAACTTTTTTAACGTAGCATCATCTGCAAAATATTTTCCTTCGCCATGGGCAATGGGAATTTTTAAAGCTTTGTTCTTAGGAACGGCATTGGTAACAGCGGTATTAGAATTATCTACTTTAATGAACACATTTTTACAAATAAATTTTCTGGAATTATTGTGTAATAATGCGCCGGGTAATAATCCGGCCTCGCACAATACCTGAAAACCATTACAAACACCAAATACAAATCCGCCTTTTTCGGCATGCTTAATTACGCTATCCATAATAGGAGAAAAGCGGGCGATGGCGCCGCTGCGCAAATAATCGCCATACGAAAAACCACCCGGTAAAATAATATGAGTACAGCCTTCGAGGCTTGTGTTCTTATGCCAAAGTTTAACAGTATCCTGCTTCATAATGGTTTGAAGCACGTAAACCATATCTTCATCGCAATTAGAGCCCGGAAAAACAACAACGCCAAATTTCATGTTTATGATCTTAAATTGAGAGTATAAAATTACGAAAAATAATGCCTTAATATAGGGGAGTTTTTAACTTTTAAGCTCACTTTCTCAACTCAAAATTCTGCCCCAGATACACTTTACGCACCTGCTCGTCGTTGGCAAGATCCTCAGCAGTGCCCGATTTAATAACGCTTCCCGAATACAATAGATAAGCCCTGTCGGTGATACTTAGCGTTTCGTGCACATTGTGATCGGTAATTAAAATGCCGATGTTCTTATTCTTTAAAGTTCGTACTACGCTTTGAATATCCTCCACCGCAATGGGATCTACCCCGGCAAAAGGTTCATCCAATAAAATAAACTTCGGGTCGGTGGCCAGCGATCGAGCAATTTCAGTCCTTCTTCTTTCCCCACCCGATAACTGATCACCTAAATTTTTTCGTACGTGCTGCAACCCAAATTCATCCAACAACGTTTCTACTTTTTTATCTTGTTCGCCTTTGGTAAGTTTGGTCATCTCCAACACGGCTTTTAAATTGTCTTCAATGCTTAACTTACGAAATACCGACGCTTCCTGAGGTAAGTATCCAATACCCAACTGCGCGCGACGGTACATGGGTTCTTTGGTAATATCCAGGTCGTCTAAAAATATTTTTCCGCTGTTGGGTTTTACCATGCCAACTATCATATAAAAAGAAGTGGTTTTACCGGCACCATTCGGACCTAACAGTCCCACTATCTCCCCCTGCCTTACCTCTACCGAAACATTATTGGCAACGGTGCGGCTTTTATATTTTTTGACCAAATTCTCCGAACGTAAAATCATATCTTATAGTAATAACTGGAAACTGAATTTAACACCAAAATTATCAATGGCCTTAGGACGCAGGTAAGTGGTGCGCCACAAGGCATCTACTTTAAAGAATTTGAATATGTTTTCGATACCGGCCGATACTTCAACGTATGGTCCGTGATCAAGCGCTTTTAAGGTTGTTGGAAAGATGAGCGCGTCGCGGTTCTTTTGCGTTACACTTCCCCAAACACCTTTTGCGCTTACTACTTCGCGCCATTTTAATTTTCTAAGCAAAGGTACTTTATTAAAAAAGATCCCCTCAAAATGGTGGAACATGGCGGCTGAAACATACTGATCGCTTCCAAATTCGTAATAACTCATCATGTTGTAAGCAAGATAATCGTACACATATGTTTCGTTACCACCGTGTAATTCTAACAATGGATAAGCCACCGTGCCCCATATTTTTCCGGCTTGTACCATATAATCGGTATAACCTAAAATAGGTGTTATCCTTACCCGGTCAGATATATTAACGACTGCCTTCTGATAATCGTATTCGCCACCAAAGGCATTTTGTAATGATTTAGCATAAGTTAACTGAACAACCGGATACGTTGAACTGATAGGCACTCTTTCAAAACCGGTACTAACATATTTTTCTTTCCAGGCTAAACGAACGCCTAAACGCACTTCGGTATTTTTAATATTTTCTTTATTGACAATACTTCCATCATTCTTAATGTACCGGTAGGTTGAAGCACCAACCGGTGTGTAATAACTTCCAATTAAGGTAACGCGGGTAATGAGGCCGGGAAACCATTCGCGTTCGTACCATGCCTGAGTTTTATCAACCCGTGTCATGCTGTTTAAAGGCGTTTTTCGAAAGAAAGATGCGAATAAATTATCCTGCGAAAAACCATTGGTACTTTGTCCTAAAATTTCGTAATCGCTTTTATAGGTCATACCCACCAATTGGCGGTGTGGTGTTTTGGTGATAAAACTTTTAAATCCTAAACTGTATTTCCATTTTTCATCCTTTAATCCATAGGCCACATAGCCTTGCAATTCGTACCATTTGCTGAAAGTGTTGCTGGTACGACCTCCAAAACGGAAACGATTTCCTTCAATTTTATTGTAACTGGCCAAATTCCAATATGGACCGATCTCAAAATTATTTAATTTTTTATAGCCACTTGAGAAAATGTAAACAATATCGAACCAGGTCTTGTAAATGGGTAACGACTGGATGGTATCGATCATCTTATAAATTTTCATTTCGCGCTGCGATAAACTATCGTGCCTTGCCTGCATCCAATACTCTTCTGTTTTTTTACTGGCACCCTCATCTACAATGATCTTATCGGCAAATTCATAAAATTTATCGTCGCGGGGCTTGTTGTAAATCACGTTCCTGTAAGAAGAAGTTTTACGGCCATAAAATCCAACAGCTTTTTTAGTTGGAGCAAAATCAACAGTTAAACGATCTTTTATCAGCACCCATGTGCTGTCCTTTGCGCTATAGGTGAATTCCTGAATTACCCCTGCCGAATTAATAAAATTCAGGTTAACATCTTTCGGCAAATTCATTTCCAAACGCTTAATTCCCCAGGTAGTATCGGCTATCCACATGTTACCCGCAAAGCTTAACTCTTGTGTGCGTTTCGGTTTAAATCGGATCTGGTAACACCAGGTATTTCCTAAAAAAACACTGTCCTCTAAATAATATTTATAATAAAAAAACGCGTTGTCGGTAATAGGACTAGGCAGCTGCTTATTAAACACTAAAATATTATTGTCGTAAATGTTCACGTTTTGATACATATCGCCCATTACCTGTGAAATACTGGAGTTTTCGACGCCGGTGATCTTACTGGCTTTCACAATTTCCTTTTTACGCTGCGGATTTTTTTTGTAATAAAAATCGGAGATGTTCTCTACCATAAAAAACGGCAACGAGGGTTTTTCACCGTTGTAAACGCTATCCACGTTATCAAACACAAAAGCGATGGGCTTTAAAACTTTTTTATTTTGCAGATCTTTTGGGATGCGGGTAAGGTCAAACTCCACTTTGTTGTAGGCTTCGTACTCATAAGATTCTAATTTATTGCGATTATTATATTCTTTGCGTTTTATACAATTTCGGATGATACGGTGAGCCGGATTTTCACCTGCAATAATTGTCACCTCTTCCAAAGCCACGCCGCCATCGTTGATCATGGGCATATTGATCTCCTGATCGGTTAAGGACTTGTTGATCTTCCGTTTCATTTTCTTATAGCCAACGTATGAAGCTATAAGCGTATCGCCTAAGTGAGAGGTTTTAATAACATAATTACCGTCAAAATCAGTTTGGGTTCCTATATTGGTGCCTTTAATAATTACTGGAACAAACGGAAGTGGTTCTTTATTATCAACACTATATACTTTACCTCTAATGGTATACTGGGCCTTAACTGATAAAGAAAGTACAGCCAAAAACATTAAAAGCTTTAAATTAAGCGCCCTCATAGTAAGCCTTAAAAATACAAAATATGGCTGCAATTGCCAACTAAACCCACGACTTTGCATTACCAATTTTAGACGCTGTATTCACAAATTTTCACAATTTTTAGACCTGTAACTTTTACCATTTAGCGCATTATAACTAACAAGCTTCTGTTTAAAAACCCCTATGACGCTACCTATACCTGCCTTTTATTAAAGTAATTTCGTAATTAAACAATTATTGTATGTTAAATTTCATTTTACAGGCAGGTGCAAACGTGGCAGCCAGTGTTGCCGCAACCGATACCTTAGCCAACGTAACAACCGGTATTCAAACAGCAACTGCTGCCGCTACTCCTGAAATTACCGAAACAAAAATTTCATTGATCGAAATGGTGATGAAGGGCGGACCCATCATGATCCCTCTCGCCGTTTTATTAGCCGTTGCCGTTTATGTAATGGTTGAACGCCTGTTGGTAATTGGAAAAGCCTCCAAGAAAAGTGATACGTTGTTACCGGGATTAAAAGAAATGATCCATAACGGAAACGTTAGCAACGCGCGCAGCATGTGTAAAAGCGTAAATACCCCTGAGTCTATTATGATCGAACAAGGTGTTTCTCGCATTGGGCAATCTACCTCCGAAATAAGAGAGGCCATGGATAAGAGCGGACAAAACGAAATCGGAAAACTCGAAAAAAACATGGGTGTACTTAACATTATTGGAAGAATTGCTCCTATGTTCGGTTTTATTGGTACCATCATTGGGGTAATTAAAATATTTTACGATATCTCGTTAGCGAAAACAGTTGAAATAGAAATTATCTCCAGTGGTTTATACCAGAAAATGATCACTTCTGCCGGAGGATTAGTGGTTGGGGTAATTGCGTTTGTGGGATACCATTGGTTAAATGCCCGAATTGATAAATTGGCGCGCCGGATGGAAGAATCGCAAATTCAGTTTTTGGATATGTTGAATGAACCAAGTAAATAAGTTATTAGTTTTTAGTGTTTAGTTTTTAATATTAAACACTAATAACTAAACATTAAACACTACATTAAAATGGCATTACGTAAAAAACACAGAGAAGCAGAAGTAAGCACCGATTCGTTGAACGATATCATGTTCTTTCTTTTACTTTTCTTTTTGATATTATCTACAATGGTTAGTCCGAACGCCATTAAAGTGAATTTACCGAAGTCGGAAAATAAAACAACCATTGAGAACGATAAAAAACCCATTCACCTTTCGGTGTCAAAGGATAAAAAATTCTTTGTGAACAGTGTGGAGGTAACCAAAGAAAATATTGAGACCGAGATCTCGAAGTTGTCAAGTAAATTAACAGAACCCGTTGTGGTTATGCACCTGGATAAAGAACTTTCAATACAAGATGAAATTGATCTGATGACCATTTGCTATAAACTAAATTGCAAAACTGTGCTGGCTACCGAAGCCACAAAAAATTAATATGTATCTAACCCGGCAGGAAGAAAATAAGAACAGAGTTATTTCAAGTCTACATCACCGCTTTTGTATTTGGATTACACTGCTGCTGTTTTTAATTTTGTACCATCTCATCACGCCTAATCCCCCTTTCCCAAGCGGCGGCGGCGGTGGTGGACAAGAATTTGCATTGGGTATGATGAATGTTGGAAACGGTAATGTAGAGTTTGGGAAAATGGGAAATGTGAATGATGTAGTAGTCGAAAAAACGCCTGACAATCCCGCCAAAGAAGAAAAGATCTTAACCGATGAAAATGGTGAGAATGTAAATATTAAAGAAATAAAACCGAAACAAAAAACCAATGTTACCGTTATTAAACCCGTAGTTCACAAAGAAGTTGTTCCTGAAAAACGGCAGCTGAAAATTAGCTGAGAAGTTCGAGAAAATACTGGTAAGAACGGCGGTGGCTTTGGCGATAACGAAAAAGAAGGCGATAACGGTAAACCCGATGGAAATCCGAACACCAACGGCAATGGTGGTACAGGTGGCGGTACCGGAGGCGGAAATGGTACCGGCGACGGCCCTGGTGATGGACCGTAAAGGTCCGGGATTTGGTGGCGATGGAAATAGTCATGGTGTTTTAAAAGGAAGGGCAGTTGTTAACCTTCCTCAATTACCAAAAGATACTAAAGAAGAAGGCAAAGTGGTTGTAGAAATAACCGTTAATAGCGAAGGTAAGGTTATTGAAGCCAACTAACAGTCATGGCACAACTACCAACAGTGATATACTAAACAAAAGCCGAACGCCGCTGTTATTACTACGTTCAACGTAGATGGCAAGTTTGAAGAACAAAAAGGAACCATCACCATTGTGTTCGCTTTCGATTAATTATTGTCTCCCTTAGATCTTTCTTAATGTAACTTAGCGTTTTAGCTCCCGATAACTATTGGGATTCGTTCTGCATTATAAATTGCCACAAAGACGCGAAAACTGAAGAATAATATTAATTTGCCTCCCGGTTTAAACTATGAATTCGGACATTTCAAAAAGATCGCTTACCACCGAGTACAAACAAACGCTTGATTATTTATTTTCGCGTTTACCAATGTACCAGCGTATTGGGGCCGCTGCTTATAAAGCCGATCTCAATAACACAATAGCTATATGCAATACGTTAGGCAATCCTCAAAACAAATTAAAATATGACTGTATGGATGGCACTAACGGCAAAAAGGATCCACTTCGCATATGATCGCCGCGGTGTTGCAAAAAGCCGGATACAAAGTTGGTTTGTATACCTCCCCCCATTTAAAGGATTTTAGAGAGCGTATCAAAATTAACGGAAAGCCTATTGATAAAAATTACATTGTTGATTTTGTAAAGAAGCATAAAAATGCGTTTGACAAAATAAATCCTCTTTTCTTTGAATGGACCGTTGGTTTAGCGTTTGATTATTTTGCCAATATGAAGTGGATGTGGCCGTTATTGAAACAGGCCTGGGCGGCAGGCTTGATTCAACCAATGTGATAGAACCAGTTGTAAGTGTGATCACCAATATTGGTTACGACCACATGAATTTATTGGGAGATACGCTGCAAAAGATCGCTATCGAAAAAGCAGGAATAATAAAAGCCAGAACGCCTGTGGCAGTGAGTCAGTATCAAAGCGAAACGGCTACAGTATTCATAAATAAGGCCAAAGAATTAAAAGCGCCGATAGAATTTTCTAATAAGGTTTATAAAATTGCAGATTGTAAATTGGCAGATCACAGATTGGAGATTAAAGTGATCGATAAAAGAACCAACGAAAAGAAAGAATATGAATTAGATCTGACCGGAACTTATCAAACAAAATATATTAGGAGTTCTATCCGCATTAAAAATAATTTCATGAATGGTTATTTTATAAGCGAAGAAAATATTAAAAAGGCGGGTTTAAAGAATGTGATAAAACTTACGGGTTTGTTGGGAAGATGGCAAACGTTAAGTGAAAAACCTTTAATGATATGCGATGCGGGCCATAATGAAGACGGGATCAAAGAGGTTTTGGAAAATCTGAAGCGTTACAAATATAAAAAACTTCATTTTGTTTTAGGCGTGGTGAATGATAAAGACGTCTCTTCCATTTTAAAACTCCTGCCTAAAAAAGCCATTTATTATTTTGCAAAAGCATCTGTGCCTCGAGCTTTACCGGCAGAAGAATTAAAACTACAAGCCGAAAAAGAAAAATTAAAAGGAATCGCTTTTGAAAACGTAAAAAAAGCCATTGCCGCTGCTAAGAAAAATTACAAAAAAGATGATCTCATTTTCATTGGCGGAAGCACATTTGTGGTGGCAGACGCGTTGTAGCTCTACTCTTTAATTACTTTCTTTACAGTTGAGCCAACTCGTATAAAATAAATTCCGTTTGGATATTGGTCCATGTTTATTTTTGTTTCTTCGTTTGTAATGAACTGACCGTATATTAAAGAGCCTAGACAATTAATTATTTCAAGCTTAGTGTTATCGGTTATACCATAAAGCTGAACGGTAAACGAAGAGTTGAAAGGATTCGGAAAGACACAGAATCCAAAACCCGGAATAATTAACTGCTCAATTGAGGCACAAGTACTCACACTCTGTGTAAAGCTTATAGAATTCATACAACCATTCGCATCCGTGCCGGTTACCGTATACGTTGTTGTTACACTCGGCGAAACAGAAATCGAAGTTCCGGTTCCTCCGGGGTTCCAGGTGTAGGTGCTCGCGCCGTTAGCAGTTAAAGTTGATGTTTGCTGAAACGGCGGACCGCAAATCAACGTGTTACTCGTGTTAGCGGAAATTGTTGGAAGAGCGCTTACAGTTACCGATTTCCCTGATGTACTGCTGCATCCGTTAGCGGTATTTGTCCCGGTTACAATATAGCTCGTGCTAATGGTTGGACTTACTATTATGCTATTTGAAGTTGAAGAAGTGCTCCAGCTATAACTGTTAGCTCCCGACACGATAAATGTGGCGGAGCTTCCCGCGCAGATCGTTGCACTGCTAACTGTAATAGTGAGAGAAGGCGCAACGGTATTAGAAGTCACAACAACTGTAGCGGTATTGGAATTACAGCCCGACGAACTTCCAACCAAAGAATAAGTTCCTGCTGCATTTACAACAGGATTTGCCGTATTTCCCCCTGAAACGATTCCTGATCCACTCCAGGTGTAAGTTGTCACTCCCGAACCGTTTAAACTTACTGTAGGATTTGAACACGTGATAGTTTGAGAAGAACCGGCGCTGGCTGTAGGCGTGCTCACCACCATTACACTTAGTGTTTGTTGCGCGCTCGTGCCGCAAGCGTTTGCAGCGGTTACAGTAACATTGCCGCTGGTTCCGCTGACTGTCGTAGTAATTACATTAGAAGAAGAAGTTCCGCTCCATCCTGCGGGTAATATCCACGTATAAGAGGAGGCGCCGGATACCGGAGCAACGGAATAAACTACTGCACCCGAACCGCTGCATAAAGAGGTAAAGCCGCTGATAGCTGTGGGTTGAGATGGAACTTGGGTAATAGTAACGCTTAATGATTGCGCAGACGAATTTCCACAGGAGTTAATGGAGTAAACAAGTACATTCCCGCTCACCGTTCCCGTTGTTGTGCTAATCATAGTTGTAGTTGATGAGCCTGTCCATCCGCCTGGCAAGGCCCATGAATAAGAAGTGGCGCCGCTAACCGGAGCGATGCTATATACGTTGGTCGAGCCTGCGCAGGAGGTTATCGTCCCTGAAATAGCGCCGGGTTGAGCGGGAGAAACGCAATTCGTATACTTAGCAACAAAAATATCGTATCCTCCGCCCGAAGTAAGATTGTAAGTGGACGCAGTGAGATCAAAGTCGGCTGTAAGACTAAAAAGCCCTGTCATATAAAGAACAGAAGATGCGTCAATCGCTGACGCGATGCAATTGTCGCTTTGCGTACCGCCAATTTTCGCCGCAAGGGTAAAACTCCCGGAGGCATCGAGCTTGCTGATATAGATATCGCTATTCCCTGTAGAGGTCATATTGTACGTAGATGCTCCAGGATCGAAATCGGCTGTAAGAGCAAAATACCCAATGATATAAAGATTTCCTGATCCGTCTACCTGCGCTGATCTCGCATCGTCATTGCCCGTTCCCCCGATAACTTTTCCCCATACAAAATTCCCGGAGTTATCCAACTTACTGATGTATCCATCCTGGCCGCCGAAAGATGTAATATTAAAGGTCGCTGCGCTGGGATCCGTGTCCATCGTTCCATTAAAACTTCCTGTCGTAATGATATTTCCCGAACCATCCAGCGTTATCGAGTTGGCGTTATCACAATTTGTTCCACCCATGCTTTTTGCTAACACAAAATTTCCCGAGTTATCAAGTTTGCTCACGAAAACATCGCCGCATCCTGCGGAAGTAATATTGAACGTGGCTGCACCCGGGTCGAAATCGGCGGTGTTCTGGTAACTTCCGGTAGTATACACATTATTTGATCCGTCTATACATAAACCATAAACCGAGCTGATGCCAGTAAATTGTTTTGCCCATACAAAATTTCCCGACCCGTCCAGCTTCCAAACAAATCCATTCTGCGAGGCCGCGGTCATATTAAAAGTTGCGGCGCCGGGATCAAAATCAACGGTGTTTTGGAAAAGCCCACCGATAAGCACATTTCCCGCAGCATCGATTTTAATACAAGTTCCCCAATCCGTTCCGGTACCTCCTGCTTTGCGTGCCCAGATAAAATTTCCTGCGGGGTCGAGCTTCACAACAAAAATATCTTCCGCTCCTCCCGATGTTAAGTTAAATGTACCGGCGTTGGGATCAAAATCACCTGTTCCTGAAAAGGATCCCGTTACATAAACGTTATTTGCGTTGTCAACGGCTACCCCAAATCCCTGGTCAAGGAGCGTCGAAGCAAATTGTTTTGCCCAAACAAAATTTCCTCCTGCATCGAGCTTACTTACAAAAGCGTCCATTTGTGCGCCACCTCCATAGGAAGTCATTGCGTAAGTTCCGGCGCCGGGATCAAAGTCGCTGGAAGCTCCTGAAAAATTTCCCGCTGTTATCACATTGCCAGCTGCATCAACGGCGACAGCATTTCCGCCTTCAACCGTCGTGGCTCCTCCCATTTGTTTGGCCCATGCCATGGTGGGCACCTGGGAAAAAATAACAAGTGTATTCACCATACTCAGCAATACAAGTAAATGCTTTTTCATAGTATATTTTTATTTCAATAAAAATAATTATTCGATGCAACATGGCTGTGCCAACCGATAAAATGGTTGTACCAACCGATAATTATATCGCATAAATGAGGGGGAGTCAGGAGATCTTTATAGGCGGGAATAACTTTGTTGTATCAGATGCACTGGGTTAAAACCTATGGGAACAAGGTCGCCTTACTAAACCTCCACCAATGTCCCAACCTTCTCACCGTTCAATAGCTTTTGAAGATTGCCGGTTTTGTTCATGTCGAACACAATGATGGGTAAATTATTTTCTTTGCAAAGTGTAAAGGCGGTCATGTCCATTACATACTTCTTCAAATTTAATGGTATCAAATTTTTTCGCGTTCTTGTCTTTTTCGGGATCGGCAGTATAAATTCCATCTACACGTGTGCCTTTTAAAATAACATTGGCTTCAATCTCAATAGCGCGCAATGTGGCTGCTGTATCGGTTGTAAAATATGGATTGCCTGTTCCTGCTCCAAAGATCACTACCCTACCCTTTTCTAAATGCCTTACTGCTTTACGACGAATATACGGTTCGCAAATTTGTTCCATTTTAATAGCGCTTTGCAAACGGGTTTGAACACCCATTCCTTCAAGCGCAGCCTGAATAGCCATGGAATTAATAACTGTAGCCAGCATTCCCATGTAATCGCCATGCACGCGGTCCATACCGCCTTTCTCGGCCTGTATACCTCTAAAAATATTTCCCCCGCCTATCACGACGGCTATCTGGCATCCGGCATCGTATGCCTCTTTAATTTCTTTAGCGTATTCCAATAAACGTTTTTGGTCAATGCCAAAACCTTTATCACCCATTAAGGCTTCACCTGATAATTTTAAAAGTATTCTTTTGTATTTCATAGGTCTCTGATTAAACAAATATCAAAAAAAATCCCCCCGTTTTTTCGGAGGGATTTAATTACTTATTAAGATAATGAAAAGCGTTTAAAGCCTGTTACCGTGAGCTCTTTGTTAATGCCCTGTAAGTACTGGCGGATGCTTAATTTGTTATCTTTAATATATTCCTGATTCAATAAAGTAGATTCTTTATAGAATTTATTTAATTTACCTGCCGCGATCTTCTCAACCATGTCTTCCGGCTTACCTTCGGCGCGGATCTGTTCGCGCGCAATTTCTAATTCTCTTTCCAACGTGGCAGCGTCTACATCATCTTTATCAACGGCTACCGGAGCCATTGCAGCAGTTTGCATTGCTACGTTCTTGGCTGCTTCGTCATCAATAGGTTTATTAAAACCAACAACAACTGCCAAACGGTTACCTGGGTGATTATACGCAACTACTTTCTCAGCGTTCACAGCGTTATAATAACCAATGTCTATTTTCTCGCCAATCTTTCCTACTTGTTCTAAAAATTTATCGGCTATCGTTAATTTTCCATCGTATGGTAAAGCTTTTAACGCTTCTGCAGTTGCGGGACTTTTTTCTAAAGCTACCTTTGCTACATTTTCTGCAAAAGTAATGAAGTCGGCGTTCTTAGCTACGAAATCAGTTTCGCAGTTAACGCTTATTAATATTCCTTTTTTATGATCGCCTGTAGTTTTAGCTAGTACCACGCCTTCTTTCGCATCGCGATCGGCACGGTTAGCGGCTACTTTCGCGCCTTTTTTACGTAAAAAATCTACTGCCGCTTCAAAGTCGCCATTCGTTTCTTCTAATGCTTTTTTACAATCCATCATTCCGGCGCCTGTTTGCTGGCGTAATTTGTTTACATCTGCTGCTGTGATTGCCATTTTTGTTGAGTTATTAGTTATTGGTTAATAATTATTAGGGTTTCGGTTTTAGTCCGCCCGACTTTCTACTACGGGTTAAAAAAAACGGTCAAGCTGTTTACAGAATGACCGCTTTTAAAATTATATTATCAAATTATTTTTTTGCGGTAACTCTTTTACGCGGACGTTTAGCGCCACCTTTATCCAAGTCGTCATCACTCTTAACAAATCCTTTTAATTTTGGATCGTTAACTAACTCTTCTGCTTCCAGTTTTGACTCTTCTTTTGTTTCTTTTTCTTCGATAGCCTGAGCTTCTTTATCCATCTTACGATCGGCTAAACCTTCTCTGATAGCTTCTGCCATTAGATCGGTGATATAAGCGATAGAAGTTGAAGCATCGTCGTTAGCCGGAATAGCGTAATCCACTTCGTTTGGATTTGAATTGGTATCAACGATAGCGAAAGTTGGGATATTTAAACGTTTTGCTTCTTTAACGGCAATATGTTCTTTAGTAATATCTACAATGAACAATGCTGCAGGAAGACGAGAAAGATCGGCGATAGAACCAAATTGGGTTTCTAATTTTGCTCTCTCACGTGATAATTGTAAACGCTCTTTTTTAGAAATGTTCTCGTAAGTACCATCAGTCGCCATTTTATCAATCTGGTTCATACGACGAACCGATTTACGGATAGTAGCGAAGTTGGTTAACATACCACCAGGCCAGCGCTCAGTAACATAAGGCATGTTAAGAGGCTTTACACGGTCGGCAACAATATCTTTAGCTTGCTTTTTTGTAGCAACAAATAATATTTTCTTTCCTGAACGGGCAATTTGTTTCAAAGCAGTTGCCGATTCTTCAACCTTAGCAACGGTTTTGTTTAAATCGATAATGTGAATTCCGTTCTTTTCAGCATAAATATAAGGAGCCATTGCTGGATTCCATTTACGCTTAAGGTGGCCAAAGTGGGCACCTGATTCAAGTAGTTCGTTAAAGGTTGTTCTCGACATCTGTTTTTCTTGTATAAATAAATATTAACGTTTGCTGAATTGGAAGCGTGCACGCGCTTTTTTCTGTCCGAATTTTTTACGCTCCACCATTCTTGGATCGCGGGTCATTAATCCTTCGGCTCTTAGATCTTTTTTATAATCGGCATTTAATTCAACCAATGCTTTAGCAACTGCTAAACGAATAGCTTGTGCCTGTCCGGTTTGTCCGCCACCTCTTACATTCACTTTTACATCATACTCACCCAAAACTTTTGAAACAAGCATGGATTGTGTTACATAATATTGTAAAGTTGGTGTAGGAAAATAGGTTTTATAATCTTTACCGTTCACGGTTATTTCACCTTTGCCCTTTGTGATATAAGCACGGGCTACTGATGTTTTTCTGCGTCCTGATGTGTTAGTTACTTCCATGGTATAGATTATGCTTTAATTTTACTTAGATCGATTTTCTTTGGTTGTTGTGCTTCGTGTTTGTGATCAGTACCCGCGTAAATAAATACGTTGGTATTTAAAGTACGACCCAAACGATTTTTAGGAAGCATACCGTGTATAGCATGCGTAAGGATCTCGGTTGGTTTGTTCTTAAGCAATTCTTTAGGAGTTGCAAAACGCTGACCTCCCGGATAACCGGTATAACGTATGTATTCTTTATCGGTGGTTTTTTTACCTGTAAAACGCGCTTTATCGGCGTTAATAATGATCACGTTTGCTCCGCCATCTACGTAAGGCGTAAAATCAGCTCTGTGTTTACCGCGTATTAAATACGCCACTTTAGAAGCCAAACGGCCTACTACTTCGTTCTCAGCGTCAACCAATAACCACTCCTTTTTTGCGGTGGCTTTGTTAACGTACTTGGTTTTATAACTTAATGCATCCACGTTTTTAAATATTTAGTTCCTAAAATAAGGGGTGCAAATTTAAGAAATCTTTTTATCCGGGCAAACTTTTAGAGGAAGATTTTGCCTTAAATCCCAATAAATACGGCTGTTTTAACCGCTTTTAAAAAATCATTAACTATCCCAAAGCTTCCGCTTATTTTAAAAGTCTTTAAAATAAGCGCTAAGGTTTTGGTAATCAGTTATTTACTTGTTTTTGGAATTGTCGGCTTTCTTACTGGCCCAGGTATTATAGCTTTCCTGTTGCTTGGGACGATAAGCAGGCATTCTTCTTAAGGGTTCGCAAGGTTTTAAGGTTGAGCGACATTGATCGGGTAGTTGCTGATAAAGCTTGGTGCCTTCGCTCTTCCATGCGATCATCTCTTTACTGGCATCCTTTAATATCTTTGCCGGGTTTCCTACTACTACTTTCTTAGCCGGTATTTTGGTGTTGGCAGGCACAAAACATAAAGAACCTATTATGGTATCGTCGCCAATATCGGCATCATCCATCACCACGCTGTTCATACCAACCAGCACGTTTCTTCCTATGGTAGCACCGTGAATAATGGCACCGTGGCCAATATGCGCAGCTTCTTTTAACAATACCGTGGTGCCTGGAAACATATGAATAGTACAGTTTTCCTGAACATTACATCCATCCTCTATTATTATTTGTCCCCAATCGCCACGAATAGCAGCACCGGGCCCACATAACATCTTTTCCAATAATAACGTTGCTCGGTAACTGTGGCATTAGGATGTATAAAAGCCGATTTGTGTATAACAGGTTTATACCCGTTAAATTCGAAAAATATTAGCCAATTGAGAAACAACTAGTAAGCCACCGTGCAATTAATAGTGGCGCTGGCAAAAGCACTTTGACGATAGGTCTTTTCGCACTGGTCTTTAGCAGCATCTTTACTGAACTTTCTATAGGTATATTGCCTTTGGTTTGTTAAGGCTCCGGTTTGTGAAGGAGAATAAGAATAACAGGTGCAATGGTATTTTTTTCCACAAGAAATCAAACCAATAAATCCTATAACAACCAAAAGTTTTTTCATTTTTTATTAAATTAAAACCGCGATAAAGATAATAAATGGTTTAAAATAAATCACTTTATTTTTACCCGGTTACTTTTCAAGTAGTAAATATACGGATTTTTTTTGATTTTACATTGTTAGATTATACTTATCTTTAGGCTTCATTATGCAGGAAATAATTAATAAAATACCCCGGGAAGCCCTGTTAGATGAATTAAATAGGGGCCGTTTTGTGCGTAAAACCAATAACGGTAATAACGAGATCTATATTATTACCCACCATAATTCGCCCAATGTAATGAAGGAGATAGGGCGATTACGCGAAGTAACCTTTCGCCATGCCGGCGGTGGAACCGGTAAAAATATAGATATTGATGAGTTTGATACCTGCTCGCATCCCTATCAGCAATTGTTGGTTTGGCAACCTGAAGATAAAGAAATTGTGGGGGCCTACCGTTTTATTTTATGTAAAGACGCCGAGTACCACAACGGAAAAGTGATGTTGGCCACGACCGAACTTTTTGAGTTCAGTCCAAAATTCTATAAAGAATATCTTCCTTATACCATTGAACTCGGACGATCATTTATCCAACCGCAGTATCAGCCTTCGGAACAATTCAGAAAAGGATTATTTAGTTTAGATAATTTATGGGATGGCCTTGGCGCCATTGTAGTTGACAACCCTTCGCAAAAACATTTTTTTGGAAAGGTAACTATGTACACCGATTTTAATGTGAAGGCGCGTGACTATATTTTATCATTCATGAATTTTTATTTTCCCGATAAGGAAAATCTGGTAAAACCCATTCATGGCCTTAGTAATAAAACCGATGTTAATGATTTTGTGAAACTGCTTATTGGCTTATCTTACAAAGAAGGGCATGCTGTATTAAATAAACACGTAAGGGCTTTGGGGGAGAACATCCCGCCGTTAGTAAATGCTTACATGAACTTATCAGCCACCATGAAATCGTTCGGTACAGCCATTAATCCTACCTTTGGCGATGTAGAAGAAAGCGGCATTTTAGTAACCATTGCCGATATTTACGAAAGCAAAAAAGAACGCCACATTAATTCTTATCGCAGCGAAAAAGCCGCTGTGAAATAATTCTTATAACGTGATCATTAAAAAAGCCATATTCGCCAAGAGCGCGGTAAAATTAACGGATTGCCCAAAAGGCCATTTACCTGAGTTCGCATTCATTGGCCGAAGCAATGTTGGGAAGTCGTCGTTAATAAATATGCTTTGCAATAATAATAAGCTGGCACATACCTCATCCACTCCAGGAAAGACCAAACTCCTTAATTATTTTTTAATAAACGAGAACTGGTATCTCGTGGATCTTCCCGGTTACGGTTACGCCAAAACCGGCAAAGAGAATCGCGAGCAGTTTGCCGAAATTATCATTGATTATATCACCAAACGCGAAAACATGGTGTGCCTTTTTGTTTTAATTGACAGTCGCCACGAATTGCAGCAAATTGATGCGGAGTTCATGAAATGGCTTGGCGAGAAAAATATTCCGTTTTGCATCGTATTTACCAAATGTGATAAATTGAAAAAAAGTGAACTGCAAAAAAACATCAATCATTACCAGCAAAAATTACTTTTGATCTTTGACGAAACACCAAATTACATCATCAGTTCCTCCGAAAGCAAAGCAGGCAAAGAAGAGTTACTTCATTTTATTGGTCACCACTATAATACCTCTAAAACCCACTAGTGCAAAGCGACTGGCAAATATTACAGGAAAGATTAAAGGAACGCTTTGGCAATGAAATGGATTACGATGCCATTTTATTTTTGATTGGATTACAGGAATTAAATAAGCCCTACCGTAAATATAAAAAAGACGAAAAACTGGAAGTAATGCATGTGGCTATATGTACACTTTTAGAACCTTACGGGTTTTATGAATATGCTGGAAACGATGAAGACGGTTGGCCCCATTGGAATTTAAAAGAGAACCTTCCGCATCTGGATGCCAAACAACAAAATAAACTGATAATTGACGCTATTATCGAGTATTTTAAAAAAGACGGCTTTTTTTAATGCGTTTATGTTGCAAACGGGTCGTAATTCGTTGTTCTAAACACCATTTGTTGCAACGCTCCCATAAAAGCATCGTATAACTAATCAGCCTTGCTGCAATGAAGAATTACCTGAAACATCTTTTGTTTGTTTTTGCTGTTCTTAATGCGCGTTTTGCTTTTTCTCAAACCCCCTCCATTGATTCGTTGCTTCGTTGCTTACAAAATGGCAAAGCTGATACCAATACCATAAATACTTTGAACGCGTTGTCGTTTCACTACTTTTTAAATGGCGATGGTAGTAAAGGATTACAATACGCGGAGAACGCGTTATCACTTTCTAAAAAAATAAATTTTAAAAAAGGTGAGGCACAGGCTTACCTCAATTCAGGAAACGCCAATGCTTTTTTTGAAGATCTCTCGCCTGCCATTGAAAATTATCTTAGCGCTCTTGCCTTAAAAAAAGAATTGAAGGATACAAAAGGCATTGCTGAAGCGCAAAACTACTTAGGCTCAGCTTGTCTTAGTGAAGGCAATTACGTTAAAGCACTTCATTATTTTACGGCGGTCTTAAAAAGTAGCAGCGAAGGAATTAATGCAGGAAATCTTTATTTGAATATTGGTCACGCCTATACCGGCCAAAATAATTTTAAAGAAGCGCTCAAGAATTATTTAACGGCGCTTGAGCACTATAAAAAAATAAACGACGCCGAGGCGATGTCCAAATGTTATACCCTTATCGGGAATAATTACATCGAACAAAAATTGTATCAGGACGCGCTGAATAATTATTTTGTGGCGCTTGACATAGAGCAGGAAAGAGAAAATAAAAAAGGAATTGCCAAAAATTTGAACGCGCTTGCTAAAGCTTATGTTCTTCTTTCGAAATTCGATGACGCCATTGAAAATTACGAAAGCGCTTTAAAATTCCAGGAAGAAACGGGTGATCTGAAAGGATTAGCTTTATCGCATGCGCAGCTGGGAAATTTGTATACCTTAAAAAAGAAAAAAAATAACGCTAAGCGCCATCTTATAGAAGCGTTGCGCCTTTCGTTAAATTACGGCGACTTCAAAACGTTAAGCTTAACGTATCTTTATTTTTCGCGTAACGATAGTGTGCGGAAAGAAAAGGAAGACGCTAAAAAAAATTACGAATTATATTTAGCGTATGCCGATAGCATTAAAATAAACTGGAAACTAAGGAAGGAAAAACTGGAACAACTTAAAATTGATCTTGAAAAATTGATGGCGGCGGATAGTCTTAAAACGCTCGAAAAATCAAACGTAAAGGGAGAAAAGAAAGTTGTTCAGAAAATACCATATTTGTACGAAGGTACAGCAATAATTATTCTATTGATGGCTGTTATCTTCACGATCCGGATCTACCGAAAAAAGAGAAAGAAGAAGATCACTCCCCTTTAAAATCGGGTTTGCGCTTTTCTAAAAAGGCTTTTACTCCTTCATTGTAATCGTAACTCTTCGCGGCCTCAACCTGTACTTTCCCTTCTAAGCTCAACTGTTTGTCAAACGTATTAAAAGCGCTCTCATTCAATAAACGTTTGGTGAGCCCTATCGCTTTTGTTGGAAGATCGGAAAGTGATTTAGCCAATTTTAAAGTTTCTTCCATAAAAACAGCATCTTCGAAAACTTTGTAAAGCATTCCCATCTGCAGAGCCTCATTAGCAGGAACTTTATCGCCTGTGATCATTAAAGCACTTGCTTTTTGAAAACCAACTAAACGCGGTAAAAAAAATGTGCCACCGCTATCGGGTATTAAACCAATTTTACTGAATGCTTGTATAAAGGAAGCAGATGCGGTAGCCACAACAATATCACAAGCCAAGGCAATGTTAGCACCTGCACCAGCCGCCACACCATTCACCGCGGATATAATGGGTTTTTCTATTTTGCGTAAACGTAAAATTATGGGATTGTAATGTTCATCAACAATGCGAGCTATACCCGGACCGTTAGGATCAACCGCTTCGGCCAGATCTTGTCCGGCGCAAAAGGCTTTTCCGGTTCCGGTTAAAACAATGGCCCGGCAATTTTTATCGGCTTCGGCATCATCGAGCGCTTTATGCAATTGCAAGGCCATATCGCGATTAAAGCTGTTGAACTTATCGGCACGGTTGAGGGTAATAACCGTTATTTTTTCCTTTTTTTCGGTAAGAATAAAACTCATAGTGTATTTTATTTTTGCCACTAAGACGCGAAGACGCTAAGATACTCACCCTTGATGGCTTTGTAGTATTACAACACCAAATATATCAATTCGGTTTGAAATCCCAACTTAGGACCATAAAAGTACATCTTCTATTTCTAGCCCTTAACGTTTCTTTGCCTGCAGGTGTTTTCGCATATTTTATTTCACTATCCGATACTAGAGGCTTGGTACAACCATAACCTTTAATTTTTATACGTTCTTTACTTATTCCGAATCCAATAAGTTCTTTCAAAACTTTAATTGCGCGATTTTGAGAAAGCACCTGTGGATCTCTTTCATCTAAACTACAATGAGCTCCTAATTCAATTATTATTTCCGGATTTTCTTTCAAAATTTTTGCGAGCCATTTTATAGCGTAATAAGGGAAAACATCTGAGGAATCATAATAAGTCGGGAAACTTCTCAATGTGTCAAATACCAATGAGTTTTTCTTAAAAATAATTTGTGGAATCCTAAGTTCTTTCGCAGGTTTTTGAATTTCAAAATCTTTTATCATAACTCTTTGTTTCAAAGAATCACCAACATAAAAAAATCCACATTCACCAGACATTATATAACCGTCACCAAAAACTCCCTTGCAATCACTTTTAGGATCAAGGGTTACAGTACAAGAAATAAAAGCTGCTTCTTTGAATGGAAATTTGTAATTACCCAAAGAATCGGTTGATCTTTCGTGTGTTTTTCCATTACTGCTTATCAAATAAACCTTTCGGTATTTTTCGGGCTTCCCATCATAATTAACAACCCTCCCCTTAACAACCAATTCCTGATCGTTTTGCGAAAACGCCCTTCCAACACCCAAAACAAATATCAGAAGAAAAAGGTTTTTCATGAAAATGTTTAATAAGCTAACACAAATGGGTAACAGAAAAATTCACCACGGAGAAACGGAGAAAACAGAGAACTCTTTATAAATTACCTCTGATATCTCTGGTTTCTCTGTGGTGCGTCCTAAAAATCGTGACTCAACTGATTGGTTGCTTTCTGTAAGATCTCGAAAGCATTCTCGGCCATTAGATTTTCTTTATCTAAAGTTGGATTTATTTCTACCATCTCAAAGCACACAATTTTTTTACTGCGCATGAGGTAGTAAATTAAATTACCTGCTTCTTTTTCGGTAATGCCATTGGGAACAGGTGTTCCGGTTCCGCTGGAGATACGCGAATCCATGCTATCTACATCAAAACTAACATAGATAACATCGCAGTGATCCAAATAATTCAATGAATCGATTGCTACGCGTTCCACCGCTTTTTTGCGGATCTCAGGTAAATTGAAAATTCTAATTTTGTTTTTCTTAATGATATAATCTTCCTGCGGTTCAAAATCGCGAAGCGCAATATATACAAGATCATTGTACTGAATTTGCGGAGCGGGTCCTCCTAAATTCTTTAATTTTTCCCAAAACTCAATGGTCTCGTCATCGGGTTTATTTTGCTGACGGTCTTTATTGTCTTCTCCCAAAATCGCTGCTAAAGGCATACCATGCATATTACCCGAAGGCGTTGTATATGGTGAATGCAGATCGGCGTGCGCATCAATCCAGATCACGCCTAAACGTTTACCGGGATAAGCCATTTTTATTCCCGAAATAGTGCCAACTGCCGAACTATGGTCGCCAGCCAACACAATAGGTATTTCATCTTTGGTAAGAATTTTAGAAATTTCTTTAGCTAAACGCTCGTTTAAACTAAAAACGCCTTTTATCCGTTTGGCGTAGTCGTTCACAACCGGTTCAAGCAGCAAATGATTTTCGCTTGGGATCTCAACCGTTTTGAATCTTCTAAAGAACGGACTACCGAAATCGAGGGCGGCAATTTTAATGGCATCTATACCCATACTCGATCCTCTGGTTCCGGCACCTATCTCGCTCTTTACCTCAACTATTTTAATGGGTTTTATCATTGGTTTCATATTGATCTAAGTTGCTTTTTAGCTTCTTTATTAAAGTAAATTACTTACATTTGATACCCCAAAGTATAAGTAAGTCACTTACATCGAAAAAATGGATAACAAGTACGCCGATCTAATACATCAAACCTTCAACTTTCCACAGGAAGGATTCCATGTGGCTGAGGATGAGCTATATTTTAACGATATCCGCTTAATGGATATAATTAAACAATATGGCACTCCTTTAAGAATCACTTATTTACCTAAAATAAGCTCCCAAATACAAAAAGCCAAGCGTTTATTTAATGTGGCTATGGCAAAAGTGGGCTATAAAGGCAAATACATTTACTGTTATTGCACAAAAAGCTCGCATTTTTCGTTTGTTTTGGATGAAGTACTTAAAAACGATGTACATATTGAGACCTCTTCGGCCTACGATATCCAGATTATCAAAGAACAATTCAAGAAAAAGAAGCTTAGCAAAGATACGTATATTATTTGTAACGGGTATAAGCGTAACCAATACAAACAATACGTTAGTGAGTTAATTAATGATGGCTTTAATGTGATACCGGTACTCGATCATTTGGATGAATTTGAGTATTACAAAAAGCATGTTAAGGTTGATAAATGTAAACTCGGAATACGCATCAGTACTGAGGAAGAACCTTCTTTTGCCTTCTATTCATCGCGTCTTGGCATCCGTTACATTGATATCATGAACCTGTATAAGGAGAAGATACAAAGCAATCCCAAATTTGAACTGAAGCTTTTACATTTCTTTATTAATACGGGGGTAAAGGACACTATTTACTACTGGACCGAATTAAATAAGTGTCTTAGTATATATTTAGAATTAAAAAAGATCTGTCCTACTCTCGACTCTTTGAACATTGGCGGCGGATTACCAATACGTAATTCGTTGGGATTTGAGTATGACTACAGTTATATGATCGAAGAGATCATTGCGCAGATAAAAGCGTTTTGTTTACAGCACGAAATTGATGAGCCCAATATTTTTACAGAGTTTGGATCGTTTACTGTGGGAGAAAGTGGCGCCACTTTATACTCTATCGTTGATACAAAAAAACAAAACGACCGCGAGCAATGGTACATGATAGACAGTTCTTTCATTACTACTTTGCCAGATACCTGGGGAATTAATCAGCGTTTTATTTTAATGGCCATTAATCATTGGGACAAACCTTACATTCCGGTTAACCTGGGTGGCTTAACATGCGACAGCATGGATTATTATAATAGCGAAGCGCACACTAATCAGGTTTTCCTTCCTAAAATTGATAAAACCGATAAGCAACCTTTATACGTAGGATTTTTTCATACCGGTGCTTATCAGGAAGCATTGAGTGGTTACGGCGGCACACAACATTGTTTGATACCGGCGCCTAAACATGTTTTAATTGATAAGGACGAAGATGGAAAAATTACCACCCGTCTTTTTGCCAAGCAGCAAAGTTACAAATCGATGCTCAAGATATTGGGGTATTGATTTGGTGTATTGCCAAACCGTTAGTTTAAATTTTATCCAGATTCGTTCTTGTTCTTTCGTTTATTGTATCCCCCGTATTTAATGTGGTGGCCGGTTCAAACAACATTACCGAAACTTCTTCTTCGGCAACAGGTCGGTGTTCCACCCCTTTCGGAACAACTAAAATTTCATTCTCATTCACTTCAATCGTTTTGTCGCGATATTCCATTTTGAATTTTCCTTTGAGAACATAAAATAATTCATCTTCATTATCGTGCTTATGCCAGGTAAACTCACCTTGAAATTTTGCCAGCTTCACTTGTTGTCCGTTTAACTCGGCAATAATTCGAGGGTTCCAGTGATCGGTGAATAAGGAAAGTTTTTGTGAAATGTTGATCTTGTCCATAAAATCAAAGATAGGAAATTTTGTTTCGTACAATAATTAAAAATCATACGTCAAATTTAGTTTTCCCGCCAAGGATCTTCTTTCTGTTCTTTTTTGCGCTT
Source organism: Bacteroidia bacterium (assembly GCA_044229775.1). Lineage (GTDB taxonomy): Bacteria > Bacteroidota > Bacteroidia > B-17B0 > Aurantibacillaceae > JAHEYG01. The sequence goes on along the minus strand of JBGASH010000003.1, from coordinate 10,236 downwards.
TTGAATTTTAGCACTTAAACCAAACAATAGTACGGAAGGCTTGGCATTCTTATTTATCATCTTTTGATTTTTGGATGTTGGTAAATAATAATCGGCATCGGCTACTCTACTGCCATATTGTTGTAGTTGTATATCAAAAGAAAAATTTTGTTTTTCGCTCAGAAAAAAAGAGAATCCAAACAATAAACCGGCTTGCACCGCGGTAGGCACGTAGCCTCTTCGCAGATCATTATTGGTTGCCGAAATTGTTTTGTATCCTAATTGTTGCTGAACAAATAGCTGCGAAACATTATTACCCGCATCTATCTGTATAAAAAATCCGGATTTAAACACCACGTATTCGTTTATTTGTATGCCACTTTGAAAATTTAGTCCCCAATTATTCTGAATATATTTTATTGAGATGAACTCATCCCATTTAGAAACATAATTGTTTTGCGAATACACCAAGGATGGCTCAAAGCTAAAGGCCGAACGCTTTTTTTTGATCGTGTAACTAACATGAAAGGCAGCACTCGATCCGTGTTTTGTTTTCACCGAGCCTTTATCCAAAAGTACCACATTCACGCCATCTAAACCTCCCACTCTGAATTTGCTGTTTTGAGCAAAGTAAAACATTGGCAATAAAAGAAAGCTTATCATAATACACTTTTTCATACCAATGAGGATTAAGAGACTAACGTTAAAAGTGAATGCATATTGCATTTTTCCCAATGTATTCTTTAAATTTGTAATAATAACCGGCTCATGGATCACGACCACTCACATCATCATCATGCACCCACAAAGCTCAATAACATTAGCCGTGCCTTTGTAATTGGTATTATTTTAAACATGGGTTTTGTAATTGTGGAATTCGCCGCAGGTATTGCCAACAACTCGTTGGCTCTGATGTCGGATGCGGGACATAACTTAAGCGATGTGGCTATGTTATTCCTGTCGCTTTTCGCTTTTCAAATGGCCAAACGAAAAGCCAATCTTAAATTCACTTACGGTTTTCATAAAAGCACCATCCTTGCTTCGCTGGTAAACGCGGTTATCCTTTTAATCGCTGTTGGAAGTATAGGTTGGGAAGCGGTACAACGTTTTATAAAGCCCGAAGAAACGAAAGGACAAGTTATAAGTTTAGTGGCTGGAATGGGTATCGTAATTAATGCTACGTCGGCCTTTTTCTTTTTCAGAGATAAAGACAAAGACCTTAATGTAAAAGGCGCTTATCTGCATTTGTTGCTGGATGCGTTGGTATCGGTTGGGGTGGTAGTTGCTGGATTGATCATTACCTACACCGGAATAAAATGGATAGATCCATTAATAAGTTTGATCATTATGGCTGTAGTTATTTTCAGCACCTGGGATCTGTTAACTGAAAGTTTAAGATTGACCTTAGACGCGGTTCCTTCATCTGTTGATATAGAAAAAATTAAAGAAGCAACCTTAAGGATCGAAGGCATTAAAGACATTCATCACATACATGTTTGGGCCATGAGTACGGTTAAAAATGCAATGACCGCACATTTGATATTGGATGAGAACATGGGTCCTAAAGAAGTGGCTGAACTTAAAGCCAAATTAAAACACCAGTTAGAACATTTAAATGTTCAGCATTCAACTTTTGAAACCGAAGTAATTTCCTGCAAAGAAGATTGCGCTTAACGGATCTACCACCATTTTTTTCGCTTAAAATAAAGCGCCATTCCCCCCATCATTGCTGCCATTAATCCATATACCACATAACCGCTATATTTCCATTGGAATTCGGGCATGTGGTCATTAAAATTCATTCCGTAAATACCCGCAATAAATGTTACAGGAATAAAAATAGCCGAAATAGTAGTGAGGGTTTTCATTACCTCATTCATCTTATTGGTATTATTAGAAAGGTAAACATCCATAATGCCACCCAGCGTATCTTTAAATTGCTCAACCGTATCATTCACTTTTTGAATGTGGTCGTGCACGTCGCGAAGGTAAATGGTATTGGTTTCGGAGATCAATTCCGTTTCGCTGCGCATCATATTAAACACCATTTCGCGTACCGGCACCATTATTTTTTTAACCTGTTGCGTTTCTTTTTTAAGATCGTGCAGCTGGATCATCAGGTTCTTATGCGGATTGTAAAGCGCTTCGTCATCTAAAAATTCGATTTTCTCGCCTAATTTTTCCAATACCAAAAAATATTGATCCACAACGGCATCCACCAAAGCATAGGCCATATAATCGGCGCCCATTTTTCGGATGCGGCCCTTACTTTCACGCAAACGCTGACGCACCGGATCAAACGCGTCGCCACCATGAACTTCCTGAAAGGTAAGAACGGTATCTTCAAATAATAACACACTTAAATGTTCGTACTGCACCTGCTTGTCAAAATACAACATCTTTAAAATGGCGACCACGTAACGCGAATATTCCTCAAACTTTGGACGCGAATCAATATGAGTAATATCTTCCTGTGTTAACGGGTGTATGTTAAACCATTTTCCAAAACTTTCAATTACCTCGTGAATGTGGATACCGTCTATGTTTATCCATTTCATAAGATCGGATCCCTGCTTAAACGCTTTTTTACACTCACTTACATTGTAAAAATCTTCTTCAAAATATTCCGACGAATTGTACTGTATTAAAGTGATCTTGATAAGTTCGTTGCGCGGCTCGGGCGGTGAAAATAATTCCCCCGATTCGGCACCAACGTTGTGCTTCTGCTTCTTTACCCTTTTACCGGAAAGTGTCCTGAGACTTTTTACAAACAATTCGTTTCTTGGAAGCATGCCCATTTATTATACTGCAATATATAAAAATTATTTTGACAACAAATACTCTATTTTTAAAGCATTCATGTTGTTCTGATGTATAACGTTCATGTAATTTCGCTGGATGTTAAGTGCCCGGCTTACTACTTCCAAATAGTCATTATAGTTAAAATCTTTTGTGCCGTACGATTTTAAAGCTTCGGCTATCATTACTTCCAGATTATTCAATACATTATTTTTATAATAACTGATACTGTGACGGTATTTAAGGTATATCGTTACGGCCTGTTTAAATTGCCCTTCGAGCATAGTAGTATTATAATTAAAATCGGATTCGGCTAATTTGGTATTTATTTTTGCCGCTTCAATTTTTGATTTTTGTGGGTAAAACCATAATGGGATCGCAATTCCCAATTGAAATCCCTGTAACCTGTTCGCTTTTGTCAAAAAATAATCTGTACCAAAAATATTAGCTGGGCCGTAAATACTCTGATTAAAATAAGCGACCATAAAATCAGGCATAATTTTGGCTGACTCCAATAATTTAACTTTTTCATTTACATTTATCTGTTGCTCGAAATATTTTAATAAGGGATGTTGTTTTACCGTTCCTGTATCCGTAGCCACAGTGAGATAACTTTCTTCAAAATCACTTACCTCCGCGTTCACATCACTATGTGTGTGCATTAACGTTTGCAGTTCGATCTGGTAATTATTTATGTCCTCTTCACTTTCAGTGATCTGGTTTTTGGTATCCAATAGTTGCGTTTCGGCGGTAGTTTTTTCGAGAAGGGTGGCCTGACCTAAATTATATTTTTGTGTTACCGCGTTTAAAAACCTTTCATAGATACTATCTTCCCTTACTAAGATCTTATGAACGGCATTGTAATAAAGAAGCGAATAGTAACAGGTCTTTATTTGATATATTAATTCTGCTTTGGTAGCCTCCAATTTATATTCGCTGCACTTGATATGTGATTTTGCCAGAGCGTTATGGCTCGTAAAAACCCAGGGATTTGGAATGGTTTGACTAATGGTGATGTTATTATCGTATTTATAGATACTGTTGAATTGCCCTTGGGTATATATCACATTGGTTTTGGGAACGTCGGTGGCGGCTTTTTTGAACTGTCGCTGATAGTCGATATTATAATTGGCGGTAATAATATTTTCGTTGTTCTTCAACGCAAACTCAATACACTCTTTGAGCGTATAATTTTTTGTGGAAGGCCCCTGAGCGTTTAAAATACTTAAAACGCAAACAAATGCGGTTGATAATAATTTTTGAAATGGTTTCATGTTTTTGATCTTTATTTCATTAATCATAAATATAATAAAGTTCCAAAATAAAGCAATTCGGTAGCTTGCTCTTCAAATAATGTTATCAGTTTTAGCTTTTTAATAACCCGCGGTTTTTTGTATATTTGGTATAATTAATTCACACGTCATGGTAAAATATTTTACACTTTTCTGCCTGCTCTCCTGTGGTTTGATAGCACAGGAATGGTCAAAAGACCTGCCCGCTAACGCTACCTTTGAGCAACAAAAAGCGGCCTTTTACAGCTATTATAAAACCGTTCCCGAATCATGGGCCGATGACGACTATTCTAAATTCAAGCGTTACGAGGCTTTTATGGAACCAAGGAGCCATGTGCCGGAAGGGATCAATACTACCGACGAGCTTCTTAAAGGCGCTAACCAAAATTATTTACATAATAACGGTAAAACTCCGAACGTACTAGCCGGTAACTGGACACCATTAGGCCCGAATAATTACATCGGTGGTATTACCCCCGGTGTTGGGCGCTTGATCTGTGTAACCGTTGACCCAACAAATAATAACAATGTGTGGGTTGGTTCTGGTAATGGTGGAATTTGGAAATCTACCAACGCCGGAGGCAGTTGGGCGAATATGAGTAACAACCTTCCAAGTTTAAGCGTGAATGATATTGCCATTGATCCCAATAATAGCAATAACATGTATTTAGCTACCGGCGATAATACAGGGCAATATTCCATTGGTGTTATGAAGTCGACCAATGGCGGAACTACCTGGAGTGCGTCGGGACTGGTTTATACGAAGAGTCAGTACAAAAGAACTTATCGTGTAATTATTGATCAGAGCAATTCATCCAAATTATTTGTGGCTTCCACTGATGGCATTTGGCGTTCGCTTAACAGCGGTGCGAGCTGGGCCATCGTAAAACCCGGTAACTTTTTTGATGTTCAGTTTAACGCGGCCGGCACAAACACTTTGTATGCTGCTTCCGACAGCATCTATCGGTCGGTGGATGGGGGCACCACCTGGAAATCATTAGCGGCAGCACCCGTGGTCACTATTTCCTTTTCTACCCGTGTCATTATAGGAACCACTCCTTCTAACCCGAATGTGATCTATGTTTTGAACGATAAGTACCTACTAAGTAAATCCACCGACGGCGGCACTACATGGAGCACCATCTATAACAATTCGGGTATTGGATATGGAACTTATGATATGACATTGGGCGTTAATCCAACTAACTTCAACGAGGTGTATTTAGGCGCAGGCTGTTATCGTAAAACCATTGACGGTGGCGCTAACTGGACCAACTTATCCTGCTCAAGCAACGTGATGCATCCCGATCAACAGGATATTACTATTGCTCCAACCGGTACCGTTGTTTACATAGTGAACGACGGCGGAATACAAAATTCAACCAATGCCGGTGCCAACTGGACCAATATTGGCAACGGACTAAACGTTACCGAATATTATCGCTTTGGTTGCGCCGCTAACAGCAAAACGGTTTTGTTCACCGGAGCTCAGGATAACGGTACCCATCGTTATGGCATGGGCAATTGGACCAGCGTTTTTGCAGGCGATGGTACAGAAACGTTTGTTGATCCTACTGATTCTAATACCATGTACTTTACTACCCAGGGTTACCAGCTTTCAAAATCAACTAACGGTGGTACCACCTTCACCTTTATAGTAAGCGATACCGGCAGTTTTTATATGCCATATGTGATGCATCCTACCAACAATCAGATCATTTATAAAGCGGGGAAGATGGTAAAAAAATCTACCGATGGCGGATGGACATGGTCGCCTATTTCGCCCAACTTTAATAACTCAAATGCTTTAGCTGTTGCAAAATCCAATCCTAATTATATCTGTACCACCAATAGCTATACCGTTGCACTTACAACTAACGGTGGCGCCACCTGGAGCAACATCACTTCTAATTTACCAACCTCCAATGTCTACTTCACTTATCTTACTTTTTCGGCTACTAATCCCAATCATATTTGGATCACCAATTGGGCAACGGTGTACGAAACCACCAATGGCGGCGCGAGCTGGACCAATATCTCCAGCGGTCTTCCGAATGTTGGCGTGAATTGCATTGTTTACAATGATAATTCGAGTACCGATGAAGTTTATGTTGGAACCGACCTTGGCGTATATTATAAAGACAACGGTATGAGTTCGTGGCAACCTTACAATACCAATTTACCAAACGTGATCGTTAATGAATTAGAGATCCATTATATGACCGGCAAACTACGAGCCGCCACTTATGGCCGTGGTGTTTGGGAATCGCCGCTTAATACCGCTACTTCCGTAAAAGAAAATTTTAAACCGCAAACGCAATTAACAGTTTACCCGAATCCGGCGCAGAACATGGTCAATATCACACTTGATAAAGCTGAGGAGAATATTGTTTCAGTTTCAATAATGGATCTAACCGGAAAAGAGGTCCTGAAGAAAAGTAAGGCGCAAGCATCGGGCCATGCTGATCTCGAAACTTCAACTTTAAGTAACGGGGTTTATTTTATTTTGGTAAAAACAAATGCTTCGGTTTATTCGCAAAAGCTTGTGATTGAGAAGTAACTTACAGTTTTTCTACGAAGAGTGTAAGCAATTTAAACACATCGCAATAATCGGTGAGGGGCAATGTTTTTTCAATATCGTACACATCGTGGTAAGCTTTTATTCCACCTAACGTATAAATAAAAAAGCAGGGGACGCCTTTTTCGCTGAACCAATAATGATCACTGTTCTTTGCTTTACCCCTCTGTTTGATCTCTTTTACCAATTGTTTACGGGTATTTATGGAAACCAATTTTTCGTATTGATCTTTATATTCGGTAGCATTCACTACCATGATGCCATCGTTACCGGTACCAAGCAGATCGAGATTAACCAGGAATTTTATGGTTTTTAAATTCACATCACCTACTTCTGTAAAATATTTTGACCCTAATAACCCCGCTTCTTCTCCCGCAAAGAACACAAATACCATTTTATACTTTGGCGGATTCTTTGAATAGTACTTGATCAGATTCAATAGCATACTTACGCCACTGGCATTGTCATTAGCGCCCGGAAAAAATGTTTTTTGTCCCATCCCGCCCAAATGATCGTAATGCGCCGTGAACATTATCATGGTATCGTTATTCACTTTTCCGGGTATAAAAGCGCACACGTTTTTACTGATGTACTTGGTTAAAACTTTACTCTGAACAATAAGGTCGATGGTTTTAAGATCGGGGTAGTTGTTTTTATTAAGCACCTCCACACCACAATACGCTACCGACTCGGTAGCAACGCTAAAGGTGAGTTTGCGTTTTAAACTCACTACAATTGGAATGGGACTATTCTCAGCCTCGTAAGTAACGCTATCCTTCTTAACTAAATTATATTTTCCTTTTACGCTTCCACTTTCGGCGCTCACAATAAAATCGGTGCCGGGATAAACAATTTTGCCGTTAAGCTTTACACTTACCAGCTCGGGAAAAGTATTTACATTAAAATCGAACCATTGAAAATAACCACTCGAAAAAAGTGGCTGAGCCTTCATTTTTTTTAACTCTTCCGCTATATACTTCGCTGCTTTATCGAGACCGTTATCAAGGTACCCGCGTCCGTAGAATTCTTTCGACGTTAATTTTTTTATTACTTGCCGCGCATAAAGGGTATCCTGGGCAAGACCAACTTCGGCTAAAATTAAACAACTAATTACCATTAACAGGTAACGTCCTTCACGCCTACCCCAATTAAATCGGGCAGGCCATATAAGATACTTAATCATTTTCATTAGGAAAACCGTTTTTGATTTAATTGAAAAAGACGTTTGCACATCTCGTCTTCGCTTTTCCAGAAATACAGTTTTTTGAGTTCCTGCAGGTAGGCCTCACTATCCTCTAAATTAGAAATAGTATTCAGTTGCTCCATGGCCAAATTACACTCAGTGGTGCTTTGCTTGAACAATTCGTTGATGATTCTGAATTTATCATTTAAACTAAGTTCTATTTTTTTTGCTTCCTTAATGGTTTGTGTAGTGCCGTCCATTTTTTGACTATAGCTTTCTTTTAACGTTTCATTTATTTCCGACTGCGCATCTTTAACCGCAGTATTTTCCATCACCTTTAAATGGAGGTTAAGACTTGGCGACAATTCTTTTTGGCTCTTCAAATATTTATAAATGGCGATCTGTTCGGTCAAATTACTCACTTTTTCATTGAGCTTTTCAACCTCGTTAACTGAGGGGTGAATGTTCTCATCAATGTCAACCAACAGGGCCTTTACCTCAATGGCGGCCAATTTTAGTTGCTCAAAAGCTTTGTCTGCACTCATTTTGCTATTATTTGTGAATAAATTTCGGAATTAAAAATAATGCAATTAAATTTACATTTATAGTTTGTTTTTAACGCCTTTTAAACAATGTTCCTGGAGCTAAATAATACCCACAAAAAAGGATGGATAGAAGTAGTTTGCGGCAGTATGTTTTCGGGTAAGACCGAAGAACTTATTCGTCGTTTAAAGCGTGCGCAAATTGCCAAACAAAAGGTTGAGATCTTTAAACCCCAGGTGGATACCCGCTACCATGAAATAAATGTTGTTTCTCACGGCGGAAGTGAGATCCCTAGTACACCTGTTCCTTCGAGTTCCAACATCTTACTAATGGCCAACGATGTTCATGTAGTTGGTATTGATGAAGCCCAATTTTTTGATATGGAATTACCCAATGTATGCCGTAAACTGGCCGATTCGGGAGTAAGAGTAATTGTGGCAGGCCTCGATATGGATTACAAAGGAAACCCCTTTGGCCCTATGCCCCAACTATTGGCGTGCGCCGAATATGTTACAAAAGTTCATGCTATTTGCGTGCATTGTGGTAATTTAGCATACGTTTCGCACCGCACTATCAAAAACGATAATCTGGTAATGCTGGGAGAGACTGAAAGCTATGAGCCTTTATGTCGCGACTGTTTTAATAAAACTAGCAACCCTCAGGTAAAGAAGAAAAAATAAATGTTCACGCCCCATCACATAGCTCAAATTTGTAGCAGCGATCTTAACGGCTCCGAAAAGCATATTATTAAATATCTTGCCAGTGATAGCCGTACCATTGGGCATTATGGTGAAACCGCCTTTTTTGCTTTGGTGAGTGAACGAAACAACGGACATAAATACATTAAGGAATTATATGATAAAGGCGTAAGGTGTTTTATTGTTTCTGAAAAAACAGAGCGCCCCGGAAAAGATTGCGCCGTTATAAAAGTAAAGAATACGTTGGTGGCCTTACAACAATTGGCCGCTCATCACCGAAAGCAATTTACTTTACCGGTTATTGGGATCACTGGAAGCAATGGAAAAACCATTGTAAAAGAATGGTTATACCAATTGTTAAAACACCGTTTCCATATTTGCCGGAGTCCAAAAAGTTACAATTCACAAATTGGTGTTCCGCTTTCTGTTTGGAATTTGAACGAGGATCATAATCTCGGAATTTTTGAGGCCGGCATTTCTCTGAAGGGAGAAATGAAGCATTTAGAAAAACTCATTACCCCAACTATCGGCATATTTACCGGTATTGGCGCCGCGCATCGCGAAGGTTTTGCTTCGCAGCAGGAAAAGATCAAGGAAAAATTCGCGCTGTTCAAGGGTTGTGAAACCATTGTTGTAAATGGTTTAAAGAAAAGCCAGATCCCTACCTTAAAAGGAAATAAAAAAATAATTCTTATTGGCGAAAAGGCCGATGTGTTGGTGAAAAAAATAATTACCAAGCAAAACTCCACCGAAATAGAAGTATCCTTTAACGGAAAGGTTCATACCATTGACATCCCTTTTACCGATAGCGCTTCGGTAAGTAACGCCCTTACTTGTTTTGCAACACTGGCGGCCTTGAATCTTTCACTAGAAGATTATGTGCCGTTGTTCAAAAATTTGAATTCGGTTGCTTTACGACTCGAAATAAAGAATGGCATCAATAATTGCGTTTTAATAAACGATTATTATAATTCGGATCTTGATTCTTTGAAGATCGCGCTTAACTATCTTCACCAGCAGAGCCGTAGTAGTAGCAAGACCGTTATACTTTCCGATATAGAACAATCGGGACAAAGCGGTAAAACCTTATACAAAGAAATTGCTGCCTTGATCCAACATTATAAAATAGACCGTGTTATTGGTATTGGTGAGAACATTTCCGAC
>JBGASH010000115.1:0-9813 GCA_044229775.1 Bacteroidia bacterium | reverse complement strand
AGTTTAAAGTTAACATTAAATACCTAAATAAACTTTTTTTCTTTGAACCACTCTAGCGCCTCGGAAATACCCGTATTTACGGGAGTAAAATCGATCCTCAATTCGGTTCGGGCTTTTTGGTTAGTGTAAAAATTGGAAGCACAAAGGATCCGCATGTTCACTAAGGTAAATTCACTTTTGATACCTACTAATTGTAACGCAGAGCCAATAATTCCAATGCTTATTAATAATGGTGCTGGAATTTTTATATGGATAGCTTGTTTTTTTGAATGCGCGGCTAATTTTTGAAAAAACTCGGCGTAAGATAGATTTTCGTTGCACAGCAGATAGGTTTCGCCGCTTTTACCGTTGTTTAATGCCGACAATATTCCGGCAACTACATCTTTTACATGAACAAAATTTTTACCGCCGGGCGGATAGAACACAATTTTTTTATTATGACCCATGAGCAGAATGCGTCCTGAACCAGGTTTGTTATCGTAGGGTCCTAAAATGAACGACGGACTCACCGTCACAATATCTATCACCTTACTTTTATCGGAAATGAGCTGCTGCGCATTTATTTTGCTTTGTATGTAATGGGAATTGGAAAAGGGTACTCTGGCGGCAGATCGCTCGTCGCCCGGATCTTCTTTTGTTCCGTGACCAAATATATTGGCGGTTGAAACATAAACGATCTTTTTGATATTATTTTTTATAGCGGCATTAATAATGTTTTCGGTGGCTGTTACATTAACGCGATGATAATCACTATAACGTGGCAATCCTTGTCGGGTTTCGGCAGCCGCGTGTATCACATGATCGCAACCTTTTATAAAGCGTTCGCACTGTTCGGTATTTAAAAGATCACCTTCTATTAATTCTAAGTTGGTATGAGGCGGTAAACTAAATTTGCTTTTATCGCGAAGGAGTCCAACCACTTTATGGTTGTTCCGTAACAATTCCAATATGGTATTTGTTGCAAGGAGTCCGTTAGCGCCTGTAACGAGAAATTTCATTGGGGATAATGAACTAATTATTTTTTTCTTTTCGGTTAAATAAATAAAATACCGGTATTCCTAAAATGATCATTAAAACACCCATGCCTGTATTGAATGTTTTAAAAAATAACAGATCAACGCAAATAAGGCCGGCTAATAAAATATATATTATGGGGATCAATGGATAACCAAAGGCTTTGTATGGCCGCGGCGTATCGGGTTCTTTTTTTCGTAAAATGAAAAGTCCTGTAATAGTAACGATATAAAAGATCAAGGAAGCAAAAGTGGAGTAATCCAACAGGTCGCCATACGACCCGCTTAAGCACAGTACACTTGCCCAAATAGCCTGAAAGGTTAGGGCCTTAGCAGGCACAGCATGTTGATTTAATACTTTAGCTTTATCAAAAAATAAACCATCGGCGGCCATCGATTGAAATAAACGTGAGCCGGATAGGATGAGACCGTTATTACAACCAAAGGTCGATACCATTATTAACGCCGCCATTAAATACTTTGAAATATTGCCGAACACCACAAATAAGGCGGCTGTTCCAACCCGGTCGTTTTGCGCGAACATTAAACCTTGTTCCATAGCGGTGTGACCGTTTGGATCGCCTTTTACAGGCAACAATATTAAATAGGCAATGTTGGCCAATACATAAACAATAGTTACTACCGAGGTGCCTATAAATAATCCTAACGGAATATTTCGTTGAGGTTCCTTTACTTCGGCGGCAATAAACGTAACATTGTTCCAGGCATCGCTACTGAACAAAGCGCCTATCATGGCAACTCCTAAAGCCGTAAAGATGCCAATACCATAAAGTGGTGTGGTGACAATCGTATTATCTTTAACCGTTGTTTGAAAAGCGGTGAATGGATCAGAAAAATTTTGAGCTAATACATCGGTCTTTAATCCAAATACAACTCCCAAAATAATTAAACCAAACAGTGCAATCAGTTTGGCTGAGGTAAAAATACGTTGAATGGCTTTTCCGTTCTTGATGCCTTGCGCGTTGAGCCAGCTTAAAAAAATGATACTTGCTATAGCTAATAATTGCGCGCTCGAAATTTTAAAACTGCCTAATTGCAATAAAATATTTTTTTCGTCAAACGCCTCAAAGAATACCCCGGTAAATTTTGCAAATGCTACTGCTACCGCGGCTATCACGCCTGTTTGTATCACTAAAAAAACGGTCCAACCATAAACAAAAGCGGTTAATTTGCCATAAGCTCTTTTTAGGTACACAAATTGTCCGCCGGCTTCCGGCATCATGCCGGCTAATTCGCCATAGCTTAATGCGGCAAATAAGGTAATGACGCCCGATAGGATCCACGCGGCTAATAACCAAAAGGGCGATCCCAAACTGCGGCTCATATCGGCACTTACAATAAAAATGCCCGAACCTATCATTGAGCCCGATACCAACATAACGGTATCAAATAAATTTAGGGTGCGAAGCGGTTTATTCATAAATTTGTGGCCGGTAAAGAGTTAAAAGTATTAAATTAAATTGTACCTGCAAAAATGAAAGTAATTAGCGATAGGGTCAGTATTTTGAAAGAGGACGGACTGTTCAGCCTGGTTATTTTACCAACAACTGATAAGAAGAAATTGGGATTAATGCTTTTGTGGTTATTGGCATGGACCGTTTGCGGAATAATTGTTTTTCTGAATTACTTTAAACTTAGTAATAAAGAAGCAAAGTTATTTGTGCTGGTGTATTTATCGTTTTGGTTCTACTACGAATACAAAATAACAAAAGCCTTTCTATGGAAAAGTTCCGGTAAAGAAAAATTATGGATCAAGAACAATATCCTGTTCTATCAGCGAGAAGTATCAGGTCGTGGAAAAATAAATCAATACAATTTGGATCTGGTAAGCGATCTTGGGATCATTGAAGTGGATAAAAAACGGTTTGCCGATTCCTTCAATCAAAGTTTCTGGGTTAAGGGCGGCGAGCGCCTCGAGTTTAAATCACAGTCAAAAATGATAGGTTTCGGTATGCAAATAAGCGATGAAGAAGCGAAACAGATCCTGAAAGAATTGCGGCAGTACATTAAAGGATAGATCACAAAAATTTATTGCAATTACCAGATGGCCGGTCCCCACTTTTCGGTGATCCTGGATTTTGGAAATGTTTCGAAATACAATTGATCGAGCCAAAACAAGATCTTAAAGGCGTAGGTAGGAGAACTTAGTTTCAGGTCAACTGCTTTGTTCTTTAATGTAAAGCGGTAACCCACATCGGTGCCCAATCCAAACCACCTAAAAATTTTGAACTGCGTGGTTACACCGGGCTCATACAGGAATAGAAAATATTTTTTGGTGCCCGAATTTATATTGTAAGCCCGTTCGTTTTGAAACCAGGTTAGTCCGGTACCGGCCTGTATCGGTACACTTAACTGCCAGCGTTTTGTTTTGTGAAATACAAAGTCAATATAATAACACAAGTAAGCCAATTTTAAATATTTTGGAACTACTTCAGGCGTGTTAAGATCGTTATAAACATAATGGTTTTGTACGATATCGCTTTTTAACCAACTAATGCCGCCACCCATTCGTATTTTTCTTTGAAAGGCAATACCGGCTCTGAAACCGGTTATTAAAGCGCGGTCGTGGGTAATAAATGAATTACGCGATTCTAATCGCACATCAATACTTGATTTACCGTGAAAAATGGCATGCAGTGTATCCATATACTGCGCCCGGCCTTTTAAACAAAAAAGTAAAAGAACCAGCGCGATATGTTTGGGTTTTAACATTTATACAAAAATACTTCCCTATTATAACGCATAATGACGAAAAGAATAATAGTATTAACAAACAAAGTGTGGATTCGTCATTAATAGGTATTGGAACAGGAAAAACACAAAAAAATCTTAATTTTAAGCCTTAATGTCAGCCCAATTTTTAGATACTCCCATCGAATACCTTAAAGGTATTGGTCCTCAAAAAGCCGAGGTGTTAAAAAAGGAATTGGGTATTTTTTTGTTCAGAGATCTGATCACGTATTATCCTTTCAGGTATGTTGACCGTACACGGTATCAGAAGATCGCTGAGATCAATGAAGATATGGGTTATGTGCAATTACGGGGAACAATTGAGCGTATGGATGTGTTTGGCGATAAGCGTGCCAAACGGTTAACCGCGGTTTTTAAAGATAGCAGCGGGTTTATCGACCTGGTATGGTTTCAGGGATATAAATGGATGTTCGAAAAATTAAAAACTAATACCGAATATATTGTTTTTGGAAGACCAACGGTTTTTAAAGGGCGTTTTAATTTGGCGCATCCCGAAATAGAAGAAGTGAACCCCAACAGTGTTTCACAAAAATCGGCATTCAGGCCTGTGTATTATTCAACCGAAAAATTAAAGAGTCGTGGATTGGATAGTGATGGATTAAGAAAGATGACCTTTCAGTTATCGCAACAAATAACCAACACCACTATTGCCGAAAATTTAAGTGCGGATCTGATCTCGGATTTTAAATTAATCCCTAAATGGGAAGCCATACGTCAAATTCATTCGCCCGAAAACGCCATGGCGCTGCAAAAGGCGCAGTTTCGTTTAAAATTTGAAGAATTGTTCTTTGTTCAGTTGCGCTTGCTCAAACAAAAAAAGATAGGTGAACAAACCGTTAGAGGCATTGTGTTTAGTAAGGTAGGAGATAATTTTAATGATTTTTATAACAAGTATTTACCGTTTCAATTAACCGGCGCGCAAAAACGGGTAGTAAAAGAAATTCGTACCGACATGGGCAGTGGTAAACAAATGAACCGGTTGTTACAAGGTGATGTGGGAAGCGGAAAAACATTAGTGGCATTACTAAGCATGTTGTTAGCCATTGATAACGATTGTCAGGCCTGTTTAATGGCACCCACTGAAATTTTAGCCAATCAGCATTTTACCACCATTAGTAAATTATTGGCTGGCTTAGGCACTAAGATCGCTTTGCTTACCGGGTCGTCAACAACCAAACAACGAAAAGAAATTCAAAAAGATCTGGAAAGCGGCGAATTAAAAATTTTAATTGGCACTCACGCTTTAATTGAAGATGTGGTGCAATTTAAAAACCTGGGATTGGTAATTATCGACGAACAACACCGCTTTGGGGTGGCGCAACGCGCTAAGTTGAGAGAAAAAGGAAAAAACCCGCCGCATATTTTAATTATGACCGCGACCCCCATCCCCAGAACGTTAGCTATGACCTTTTATGGTGATCTGGATACTTCACTTATTGATGAAATGCCTCCTGGAAGAAAGGCCATTAAGACCATGCACTTTAAAGATAACCAGCGCTTGCGTTTAATTGGTTTTATGAAGGAACAAATTGCAGCAGGCCGGCAAATTTATATTGTATATCCATTAATAAAAGAAAGTGAAAAAATGGATCTGCAGAATTTGCAAACGGGTTATGATAATTTAATTAAAGATTTTCCTCCGCCACAATATCAGGTAAGCATCGTACACGGAAAACTACCGGCCAGGCAAAAAGATTTTGAAATGCAGCGTTTCATAAAAAAAGAAACGCAGATCATGGTCGCCACAACCGTAATTGAAGTGGGAGTGGATGTGCCGAACGCCAGTGTGATGGTGATAGAAAGTGCCGAGCGTTTTGGTTTATCGCAACTCCATCAATTACGCGGCAGGGTAGGGCGCGGTGCCGAACAATCGTATTGTATTTTGATGACCTCGTATAAATTAGGCGCCGATAGCCGTTTACGAATGGAAACGATGGTACGCACTAACGATGGTTTTGAAATTAGCGAAGTAGATCTGAAATTGCGCGGTCCGGGCGACATAGAAGGCACCATGCAAAGTGGTGTAATGGATCTTAAAATTGCCGATCTGGCCCACGACGGACAAATTTTATCATTGGCCAGAACAGCAGCGCAAACTATTTTAAATGAGGACCCTGATCTAACAATGGAAAAAAATAAAATTCTCACACTATATCTTCACGCGCAAAACCTGAATAGACAAAACTGGGCGAAGGTAGGATGATGAAAGATGGAAAATGTAAAAAAGAGATGAAATTGTCCCCCGCTTGAGGGGGTGTCAGTTTTAGCTGACGCCTGCCTGCCGGTAGGCAGGGGGGAGGAATGAGGAAGTATCAATTTTCATTTTATCACCACAATTTTATTTTGAATAGCTTCCCCTGTTTGTTTGTTCGTTAAAAAATAAACCCCGCATTCTAAATTGGAAACAATAAGTTGATGCTCGTTCGCGTAATTAAGCGTTACTGTTTTTACAATTTGTCCTAACTCATTTATAATATTTAAAATAAGATCTTCTTTTGATTGAAGGATGAAAGAACCGTTATTCGGGTTAGGGAAGATGTTTAAATTATTTTTTTCGGTTTTTGGTTCTATTATGTTTGTTGAAACAAGTTGGTTAAATTTTACACATAATCCATCGTGAGGACCTCCACCGAAAGTAGTTTGGTGGGCTCCGGAAGTCGCTATTCCATTAGAACTGGTGCATCCTACGAGATAAAGATCGCCAAATTTATCTACAGTCATTGAATAAGCCAACTCGTAAAAGCTTCCGCCGTAATATGTGCTCCATTGAATTAATCCATTCTTTGTAAACTTAGTAAGAAAAGCATCTCCCATACCGCCTCCGTGTGAGGTTTGCAAGGCATTTGGGGTTGCAATAAATGAAAAGCTCTGCGTTATTCCGCATAAGTAGACGTTGCTTGAATTATCACTAGCAATAGCCATTCCATAATCTATTCCCTGTCCACCCAAATAAGTACCCCATTGCCTCACACCTGCAGTATCAAATTTTGCAAGAAAGGCATCTTTTCCACCTTTATTGGACGGTTGATATGAACCCAAAGTAGAAATTGAATCAACGCTTGCAGAATAGCCAGATAAATATAAGCCATTCTTTACGTCAAGGGTATCAAAATAAATCCAAAGTCCGATATCCTCACCACTGCCGCCATAATAAGTAGCCCATTGTCTTACTCCATTATTGTTCATTTTTACAATTAATGCATCGAATAAGCCACCATAACCTTGCTGATGGGATCCTGTGGTAGTGATTGAAGCAGTGCTTCCTGCGTAACCTGTAAAATAAATATTTCCTTTTGGATCGGTAACACAAATGTCTCCACCATCATCACCGCTTCCTCCATAATATGTGCCCCACAATCTTATTCCGCTATTATCAAACTTTGCTAAATAAATATCCCAAGGACCCCCGCCAAATGAAACTTGGTGAGCACCTGATGTACTTATTCCGTTTACACTGTTGGTACTTCCTAAAATAAAAACATTTCCAGTCTTATCAATAGAGCAACCACAGATATCATCATGGTTCGATCCACCATAATAGGTACACCATTGGCGGATACCTGTTGTGTCAAACTTAGCAAGAAACCCGTCCGACGGCCCACCTCCATATGTGCTCTGATAAACTGTAGCGGTTGCAATTGAAGAAGTACTAGTAGTAGGTCCGGCGATAAATAAATTTCCAAATTTATCTAAAACGGCATTTGCAGCTTGTTCATTACCGTTGCCTCCATAATATGTAGACCATTTTAAAACACCTGAGGAACTGAATTTGGAAATTGTTCCATCTGAATTTCCCCCATTAAAAGTTACCTGATGGGCACCGCTGGTCGCAATTGCATTTGTACTTGAAGTCCATCCGCTAATGTAAACATTTCCTAAGAGATCTGTAACAGGCTGTAAAAGTATTTCATCTCCATTACCTCCAAAATAAGTTGACCAAACTATATTCGGAGTAGGATCAATAATTATTTCTTCACCTTGTCTTATTAAAACATTATCGGCCACATTAAAACAATAGGCTCCGCTGCTTGTGCTAAAAAAATTCACGAGTACAGGTTTTGTTTTTCCTGAGGTGTTTTTCAAATAGCTCTCGGGAATAGATTCTGTAAACGCGCCCTGATCAACAGTAATTTCAATGTTTTTGTTTTTTATGGAAGTGTTCTCTGAACCTTTGTATTTCCATTTAATGTCATTAATGTTTGCGCCGTAATGTAAAATAAAGTTGTATTTGAATTTACCGTCATTAGCTAAAAATTCAAGATCAATATTGGGATATAAATTTTTGTAAGTTACTTTTTGAAAACTTCTTACTTGAGTGGCGCCTCGTTCGCCTGTTCCGATTGTATAATAATTGAAATAGTTTTCAGAAGGATCTTCACTTATTATTTCGGGTTTTGGATTGGCACCTGTAAATTCAATATCTACTCTGTGAAAATGGTAAATGTTTTCATAGTCAGAATGGGTCCTGAGCTTGTCGAAGGATTTATTTTCTCGCAGAGGCGCAGTCCCGATAGCTATCGGGATCGCAGGGCTTTTTATTTGTTCAATGGTATAAGTATCATAACTAAAACTATTCGCTTTTAGCTGAATGTTCATACCCGAAGTATTCAGTAAATATTTTACTTCAGCATTGGGTAGGTTATTTTGATCGTGAATTTGTCCTTTGTTTTCAATGAAGCCGTTATGCGACTTACTATTGTAGTAAAGTAAGAGAAGAAGGAATATTTGGAGGGCCCTCGTTGGTGTTGTCACCAACGAGTTTTTACTCGCTAAACTCCTGTTGGAGACAACTCCAACAGGGGCGGTGAGTATTTGAATTATTTTTTTCATTTATTGCTTTAAAAACTTCTTCACCGTCCTTTTCCCATCAACATCGATCGCGATAAAATAAACGCCATTGCTAAGGTCATTCACGTTAACCGGATAGTTATTTAAATTATCAATTTGTTTTTTCAAAAGTATTTTTCCCACCACATCTGTAATTTCTATTTGCGCTTTAGAGTTGGTGAAATTACCCGAATATAAAAACAATGTAGATTTTGAAGGATTAGGATAAAGCAAAAAGGCCGAATTAAATTCTTCTTCTTTCATTCCAATATTTATGCTCAGCAAACAATTGGGTTTTGTAGTTTGGTTATAAAAGGCTTTTACTTTTTGCGCGTCGGTAATTAATTTTCCGGCGCTGGCCAAATTCCTATTGGTAGTGGCGTTGCTGTCAACCGACCAAACGTAAGCGTATTCTAACTCTATCATTTGCCCGGCATTTAAATCAAAGGGACCGGTAGAGGCAACAAAACTTCTGTCGGTTAAACTATCGGCACCCGATAGTTCGTTCCATCCTGTTAAGGAAGGATAAACAGAACCCGGAAAAATAAAATCTATTGCCGTTCCGCCTCCGTAAGCCATACCGCCCTGCGTGAACGCGGTGCTATCCTTCCATCGGCCGGTTAAATAATTATGAAATTGGTATTTGTTTGTTGGGAAATGCATGCCAACAGGTAAGTTGTTAAAGCCACCGCAAGCCGTAGTTCCGTATACGTTGAAATAATCTACAAATTTATTTAATAAGCAGGTTTCGTTAATTTCATCGGTGGTACCATCATTATTATTATCAATACCATCGTTCGGTGGCGCAACCGGACCTTTTAAAACTTCTATCCCGGTAGCAGGCGGATAATTTAAATACATGCCAGTCATATAGCAACCCTGATAAAAATCGTAATCTTTGGCGTTATACGCATAGCCTAAATTATCGGGGGCGCTGCTTCCAAGGTAATCATCTGTAAAAAGACCCAGATCAACGTCCGAACTGTATCCAACATATAATTTGTGATATGACTCCGTACTTCTGTTATAAATTTTGTAATCGTAAAACGTGGTATAGGCTAATTCGTTTCTGCCCGATAAGGAGGCCGGACAACCATAAGCGTAGGCCATGGCGTGAACTTCAAAACCAAAAGGTAAACCACCGCTTTCAGAATGGCTGGCAAAGTTGTCGTTGAATATGTAATACAAAGCTTCGTCGCCT
>JBGASH010000114.1:0-11652 GCA_044229775.1 Bacteroidia bacterium | reverse complement strand
TAGAGAACTCACTGCTCGCACTCGAAAACCCATTGAAGAAATTTCGAAACAATTAAAGTGACGGAAATAACAAAAAAATATTCCAACGGAGAAATTACGATTGTTTGGAAACAACATGTTTGTACGCACTCTACCTTATGCTGGAAAGGATTGCCTAAGGTATTCAATCCACGCGAAAAACCCTGGGTAAAAGAGAATGGCGCCGACACTAAAACCATTACGCAACAAATTGATAAATGTCCTTCGGGTGCCTTAAGTTATTATTTTAATGATAAAGAAAGTGAACCCGTTAAAGTTACCGCCGAAAGCACCGTAGAAGTCTCCCTAAACGGTCCTTTATTAGTTTATGGTAATGTGGAGATAAAACACAGTAATGGTACTATTGAAAAGAAAAATAAAGTAACGGCTTTTTGCCGATGTGGGGCATCCGGAAACAAACCGTATTGCGACGGTTCACATCATAAGATCGAATTTAGGGGGTAGTTAATCTTTTACTTCAATTTTCTTGAAGAACATGCCACTTCCTTTACAAACAATTAGAACAGCGGTACGGGCTTCCTTAACGGTTTCCTGAGGCAGATAAAATTTCACTTCTTCGGCGTCCTTTAATTTTTTCTGAAAAAGGATCTCACGTCCGCCACGCTCCAAATCCTGAAAAGTGATACGAAGCAATTCGCCGTATTTTGTATCGCACTTTGCGGTAAATTCAATGGCCACTAATTCACTGTGCGTACATTTAATGGATTCATCCATTGCCAGTGAAGAAATTTTAAACGACGAATCAACCGGTGTGGTAAATGAGCGAATGGATTCGGTGAATGCTTTTAACTCTGAAAGGCCATTTGAATTTAGAAATGGAACAGTTATTCCTGACTGCAATTCGGTACTCAATTGCAGTAATAGAAAGAATAATATTAATTTTTTGAGCACGGGGTTTATAGTGCTTTTAATTAAGCATATAAATGTATAGTTATTCTAAAATAAATGCAAGATTTAGGGCCGAATTGTTGAAAATGGGTTAATATTATTTTCAGTTCTCAACCCCTGTTAAATCGTCAGAATTAGTTGTTCCCTAGCTTAATGGCCTCATTCACTCAATGAAAACCTTTTAGATTTGAGCAACTATGGGAAATTACTGTTAAGCATTTGAAAGGCTTCCTCCCGCTTTAATCTTAAACCTTTGGCCATACCAACCGCCGCTTCCAAATCATCGTTCTTAATAGCCTGCATAGCTTCCTGAATGAATTCTGATACCGGAATGTCACCGTGCGATTGCGACTTATCTTCTCTTCGCTCAATTCCTAAATTAGTATCAACGGATGGTGGTGCGATCTCAAAAACTTTTACCGACGTGTTTCTTAACTGATGCCGTAAAGAAATAGTTAACGAATGCAATGCAGCCTTGGTAGCGCAATACACCGGCATAAATGCAATTGGGGTGAACGCTAGGCCCGATGTAATATTAATAATAGCCGATTCCTTTTTTGAAGAAAAATCTTTTGCAAACAATGACGACAAGTGCAATGGCGCCACTAAATTGGTTTCGATCTCCTCCTGTATCTTTTCGTCATTAACCGGCAAAATTAAATTGGTAGCAAATTGTATACCGGCATTATTAATAAGAACGTTGGTGTTGGGGTGTTCTTTGGCTATCCAATTAAAAAGTTCCGTACGGTGCGAAACCAATTTTACGTCGCACACTTTTGTAATTAAGCCGGGATGTGCCGATCTCACTTTTTGCAATCGTTCTTCCGATCGTCCGCAAATAATTACCGTACTGCCTGCCTTCATGAACTCAAGGGCAAAGGCCAAACCTATGCCCGAGGTACCTCCAGTGATCAAAATGGTATTTTCTGCTAGTTTCATCTTTGACTAAATTTTAAATAAAGATAGGCTTTTAATAAATTATTTACGCTTATAAGATAAATATGACTTTATGTTATAGTGAGGATTAATTCTTTATCTTTACCATTATAAAATTCTACAGTACTATAATTTGACATTCGCCGATTTTAACTTTGAACCCGAACTTACCGAAGGCCTGCAATACATGGGCTTTGATAAAGCCACCCCTATTCAGGAACAAGCTATTCCTTTTATTTTAAGCGGCCGCGATCTCATTGCCTGCGCGCAAACAGGCACCGGTAAAACAGCGGCTTATCTTTTACCTATCATAAACAAGATCTCAAAAGAGCCCGGCAATTATATCAATGCACTGGTGATCGTTCCTACCCGTGAATTAGCTATCCAAATTGAAGAAGCCCTTCAGGGATTTTCATACTTTACACCGGTTACTTCTATCGCCATTTATGGTGGCAGCAGTGGCTCGGCCTTTAACGCCGAAAAAAACGCCCTTACAGAAGGCACTAATATTATCATTGCTACACCCGGTCGTTTAATAGCGCACTTAAATATGGGTTATGCGCAATTGAGTAAACTCAAACATTTTGTTTTGGATGAAGCCGACAGAATGTTGGATATGGGTTTTACCGACGACCTCAATAAAATAATCAGTTTTCTTCCTAAGGAAAGACAGAATTTATTGTTCTCGGCTACCATGCCGCCTAAAATAAGAGCACTTGCTAAAAAAACATTGATCGACCCTGCCGAGATCAACATCTCACTTTCTAAACCGGCCGAAGGCGTTACGCAAGGCGCTTATGTGGTGCATAATGGTCAGAAACTGGAATTGCTAAAAGATCTGTTACGCGAAAAGAACATGAACAGCGTGATCATTTTTTCTTCTACCAAAGACAAAGTAAAAGAACTTGAAAAAGAATTAAGCCGCGCTAAATTTAATGTAGCAGCTATACATTCCGATCTGGAACAAGATGTGCGGAGTGAAGTGTTACGTAATTTTAAGAGTAAGAAACTTCAGGTATTGGTAGCAACAGATGTGATGTCGAGAGGAATTGACGTGGATTCGATCAGTTTAGTAGTGAATTACGACGTGCCGGGTGATGCCGAAGATTATATACATCGTGTAGGAAGAACTGCCCGTGCAGAAACCAAAGGTGTTGCCATTACGTTCATCAATCAGATGGATCAGCGAAAATTTCAAAAGATAGAAGAACTCATTGGCAGTGAAGTGAACAAATTGCCTATCCCCGAAAAATTAGGTGCTGGTCCCGAGTACGCGCCCGAAAAACAAGAAAAAAGTTTTAGCGGTAAAAAACCGTTTGGCAGTAAACCTCATCGCAGCGGTGGTGGTAAAAGCCACGGATTCAAGAAAAGAAAATAATCACTACTTGTATCTTCCTTTTGTATTACGAACCTATTGGTTATTGTTTACGCTATATTATAAAAAACAAAATCCCGGTCTGTTGCCAGCCGGGATCCTGTAATCTATTAAACAAAAGATTATTTCAAATGTTTAGAGATAAGTTTTGCCATATCAAACATTGATACTTGACCTTTTCCAGCAAATACTGGTTTTAGTTTAGCATCAGCATTGATCATACGGCGGTTTTTCTTATCTTGTAAACCATTCTTCTTAATGTAAACCCACATTTTCTTACAACTTCAGTACGAGGAATAGCTTTGTTTTCCTACTACTTCACCTAAAGCTGCGCTTGGTGTTAACCTGATTTCATAAAAGCTGCATTAGGTTTACAGATTTTTTCGCAGTTTTTTTCTTCGCTGCTGGTTTTTTTGTTTTTTTTGCCATTTGTTTTTGGTTTTTGAGTTAATGTTTATGATGTAAATATAGAGCTATCATTGACAACTCACCTTTTTTTACCAATGAAGTTATTAAGATGATTTGAACAATTCCCAATGAAGATACGCGTTTTCATTGGGGAAAACAAGTTTTTTGCTGTTTTTTACCTGTAAAAACACCCCGTTTTCATTGGGAAAACAGCTGATTTTGGTCATTTATAGGCCAAATTTCATTGGGGAAATGGTCAAAAACAGGCATTTTCACTCGTATTTTAGCGTTTTTCCCTCGTAAAATTGGTCAAATTTTGATGACCCATAATTGAAACTTGATGGCACTACCCCTAATTTTCAGAGGGAAAATACGCTTTAAAGTGCGTTTTCATTGAAATCGGGTTAAAAACGATGGTTTAAGCTTAAGATCCATTTTCTCCAATGAAAAAAAGTGGTTTTATCTCTTTAAACCGCTTTCAACGACTTATACATATATATAGGTATACCTGCTCATTTCCCCAAATGAAGGCTTAACGTTAGGGTTATTTAGTCTTAACCGCTGTTTTTACCAATGGGGATTAGTTATAGAAATACGCTTTATAAGCCATAAAACCGCATTAGAAGCGCTGAATTGCCCTCTATGGTTAAACTATCCCGGAATGAAAAATTACCTTAAATTTGCCATTCCAAAATTGGTCCCGTAGTTCAATGGATAGAATAGAAGTTTCCTAAACTTTTGATCCCAGTTCGATTCTGGGCGGGACTACTTAGTATAACAGCAATGTTTTTTTCGTATGTATTAAGAAGTACTAAAGATGGCTCTTTTTATAAGGGCCATTGTGATAACATTGAAAAGAGATTAATTCAACATAATTCAGAACAAACAAGATCTATCAAAGTAAAATTCCTTTCGAAATTATCTATTTCGAAACATTTAAAACAAGGGCAGAAGCAATAAAAAGGGAAAAGTACTTTAAATCGGCTGCGGGCCGCCGATTTTTAAAACAAAACTGAAATAATTGGATTGAAATTCAAATTCCTAAGCTTTTGATCCCAGTTCCCCGCCCGAACGACGTTCAGTCGGGCGGGGATTCTGGGCGGGACTACTAAAAGGAGGAGTGCTTTCCTTTATTAAAGGTAAGAGGGCATTTACAACCATTTCTTCTTTCTAAAGTAAATGAACATTCCTATCATCATACCTCCCATAATACCCCCAAACGATAGCGTAACCATAGGGTGAGTGTATTTCGGGCATATCAGGAAAATTCATGCCATACACCCCGGCCACAAACGTTACGGGTATAAAGATCGATGACATAATGGTAAGGATCTTCATCACCTCATTCATACGGTTGGCATTGGTACTTAAATACACGTCCATCACCCCCGATAAAAAGATCGCGATAAGTTTTCTACTGTATCAATAATCCGGGTAATGTGGTCCTGAAGATCGCGCAAATAAATGTCGGTTGACGGATTAATGAGTTTTGTTTCGGAACGCGCCAAATTACTGATCATATCCCTCATAGGCCACACCTGTTTCCTTAAGTTGATCATTTCTCTTTTGAGGTCATATAACTCGAGCAATGATTTCTTATCCGAGGTCTTTATCATTTCTTCCTCTATCACTTCAATTCTGTCGCCAATTTTTTCAATGGCATGAAAATACCAATCTACTACCGCATCTATAAGAGCATAGGCCAGATAATCCGATTTTTCTTTACGGATGCGCCCTTTCCCCTGGCGAATACGGTTACGTATAATGTCAAACGCATCGCCGCTGTGAGGTTCCTGAAAAGAAATAACGGTGTCTTCCAAAAGTAGAACCGACAAATGTTCAGATTTAATAACCTCGTCGTACGTCACCATTTTCATAATGGTCACAATGTAACTGTCGTTATCTTCAAACTTCGCCCTTTGTTCCACATTAACGATATCGGCCAAAATAAGGGGATGAATATTATAAGCCTTTCCTATTCCCTCAATGATATCCAATTGATGTAAACCGTCAATATTGATCCATTTTACCAAACCCGGTTTTACCCTGGAAAGACATTCTGAAAGATCATAATACTCTTTTTCAAAAAACTCATCATCATTATACTCTATAAGCGTGATCTTAACCTTCTCAGATTTACTTTCACCGGTATAAAAAAGTGTCCCCGGCGGGGTTCCAATATTATTTTTTTTTACGTTCATTCAGGTTTTCCTTCTAAAACTATCACAATTTCTCCTTTTACAGGCTTTGAATTAAAGTGAGCGATCACTTCTTCAATAGTACCTCTATAGGTTTCTTCAAACATCTTGGTTAATTCACGCGATACTGAAACCCTTCTTCCGCCACCAAAATGGGTTTTAAATTCTTCTAAGGCCTTTATCAAGCGAAAGGGCGACTCGTAAAAGATCATGGTTCGGGTTTCTTCCTCTAAAGACCGCAATTTTGTTTGCCGGCCTTTTTTTTGGGGAAGAAATCCCACAAAAACAAATGTATCGCATGGCAAACCACTATTCACTAACGCCGGAACAAATGCGGTGGCGCCCGGTAAGGTTTCAACAGGAATATCCTTCTTAATACACTCGCGAATAAGTAAAAATCCGGGATCACTTATTCCCGGCGTACCGGCATCACTAACCAAAGCCACCGTTTTACCCTGAGCAATAAGCTCAACGATCTCTTCCAAAATTTTATGTTCGTTGTGTTGATGGTTCGACTTTAAAGGCTTCTCGATTTGAAAATGTTTCAATAAAAATAAGGTGTTGCGGGTGTCCTCCGCCAAAATAAGATCGCAGGTCTTTAAAACATTTAAAGCACGCAAAGTAATGTCTTCCAGATTTCCGATAGGTGTTGGTACTATGAATAATTTGCCCTGCATATTTACCGCAAGATAATAAAATTCCTTTTGGTGATAACACCAACAGGAGCGTGGTTACCTGATCAAAAAATCCTTGAGATAAAAAGGCTCGAAATAGGCCACATCCTCAAATTGCTGCTTTTTGAATTTTGAAAATGCCAGTTCTGCCAGAGAAGTGGCAGAAGGCTTTATGTTTTCGAGGAATTTTACATTGGGTAACTTACCCAAAACCTCTTTACACTTTGGCATTCCATCTCCAAAAAAACAAATAGGTTTATCGGTTTTAAAATACGCTAAATTTTCTTCGCTTATTATTTGCGCCGATGTTTCTTTTGTAAACTTTAATTCATGATCCATAATCGCGCAATACACTTCCATACGTCGCGCATCTAACATTGGGCAATACAACTGCAAAGGAGATTCATGGTTACTTTCTTTTACAGCGGCGTTGGCCATGACCTGCAATGTATTTACGGCAATTAAGGGTAATTTAAGGGCGTAAGCCAGACCCTTAGCGCCTGAAACACCTATGCGCAAACCTGTATAAGAACCAGGCCCGCTTCCAACAGCAATAGCGTTAAGAGCGGTAGGCGAAACCTTGGCTGCTTTTAAAACCGATTCAATAAATACGTGCAAATTTTCGGCGTGTGTATAACCTTCGTCGGTTTCCTTAACCGCGATTACTTTTCCATCCAAAGCTAATGCCACCGAACAAAGTGTGGTGGAGGTCTCAATATTTAAAATAAGCGCCACCTATTTTGACTCGGCCGAAAAGAGTTTATCCTTGTCAACTACTCTTACCTTCGAGCCTTTACGCAACGTTCGGGCTACCGCGCCATATGGGCCGGTTATTACTTCTTGTTTTTCATCAAGGCCTTTTACAATTTCTATGTAATCATTATCCTGTATGCCGGTCTTTACTTCTATCATATCCACTTTCTTGGCATCATTAATAACAAAAACATACTCGGCCATTTTTTCGTCGGCTTTTAATTTCGTTTTTTCTTTTTGTTCACCTTCGGTGGTTGCTTTCACTTCGTACTCATCATCACCATCCGCTTTCTTTACTTTAGTAGAATCGGCTTTACGGGTCGTTACTGCTTCGATAGGAATGGTAAGAACGTTAGCCGCGCGTTTGGTTTGAATATCAACACTGGCACTCATGCCGGGTCTGAATGGCGCTTTGCTGTTCTCAGTGATAAGATCGGCATACGACTCACGAAGAATACGGATCTTCACCACAAAGTTCGTTACCTGATCGGCGGTAATACCGGTAGTGTTTGCTGAGTTCGCAATTTCGGTAACAATGCCTTTAAATTTGCGATCGAGATAAGCATCCACTTCAATTAAAGCGGTATCGTATTTGTGAACGCGTATGATATCATTCTCGTTCACCTCAACACTCACTTCCATTTCATTGAGGTCGGCCAATCGCATGATCTCTGTACCCTGCAATCCCAATACACCCACTACCCGCTCACCTTTCTCTACATTTAATTTTGAAACAGTACCATCAACCGGCGCGTAGATATAGGTTTTATCCAAATTGGTGTTAGCTTCTTTTGCCGATGCTTCCACGCTTTTTACGTTGAACTCCGCCGCTTTAATGTTTTCGATCAACCCCTCCACGTTTGCCTTTTGCGCCTCAAACGCCGCCTTGGCCGCGTCAAATTCCTGTTGCGATACAGCACTTTGTTCAAACAGTTTTTTATTGCGGTTAAAAGTAGCTTCGGCATTTACCAAATTAGCTTTTGCCTGTATCAATTGTGCTTCGTTGGTTTTTAAATTTGCCTTACTGCTATTAACAGTGGCGTCTACCCGCTCTAAAGTACTCTCATAAATATCCGGTTTGATACGGCAAAGCAGATCGCCTTTTTTTACCTGATCGCCTTCCTTTACTTTCATCTCCACCACTTCTCCTCCAACATCTGAAGTAATTTTTAATTCTGTTTCAGGTTGGATCTTTCCATTGGCCGAAACAGTTTCAATGATGTTTCTTTTTTTAGCTTTTTCGGTAATTACGTCTGTTGGCTTACTACCATTAAGCGCCTTAACGACCACCACCACTAAAATGATGACGATGCCTATTCCTATTATCCAGTATATTCTTTTCATAATTCTGTTTCAAAGTTACCTAAAAAATTTACACCCGCCCATTCGTCAATAAGTATCTTAACCGTTCAGCCCTGCCAAAAACCGAATATCATTTTTATGCCAATAAAGTTGATTGGTAACGCCTATTTAACCCGTAAAGGCTGCTTAATCGTTGGACAGTTTCAGTTTATTTGAAGCCTTCTCCTTCATCACTTCCTGAATGCTTCTGTTCTCGATCTTACAGGTTAACCAGGCAATAATATCGAGGTATAAGAATGCGCGCTTTTCGTATGGGTCTTGCTGTAATTTTACCAGATTGGTTCGCAGTTTTATAAATTCTTGTTTAACACTTTTTGCATCCATACCGGGAACCTTGCGCAAGAAATTAATGATATACTGCTGCACCTGATTCATTTCTTCCAGTTTCGATAAAAAACGGTAAACCGATTTTATCTGATACTCTACCATGGCGTTATTTCCTAACTCGTAATAGGCAATTAAATTCAATATGCGCGAAAAACTTTGCAGGTCGCTCCTTATAAGAGTAGGGTGATCAATAACTTTATTAAGATAAACAATGGCATTTTCATTATCGCCGCTGCCAAAGTACAGGCAACCTATCTTATAATAGAAATTAAGGATCCGGTTATCATCGATCTTATTATGGTATAATTCAAAACCTTTTTCAATTTCCTTTACCAGATAAAGTCCTTCCGAAAAATTGCCTTTCATAAAATGGTAATTGATCTTGTTGATGTACACAAGCACTTCTGCGAATTTTTGCGTGTGATTGATGTAGAATAAAGTGGCTAATAAATTATGCAGGCCTTTTAAATAAAGATCGGCGTAAACCGGGATCAAATGTTTATTCTCTTCAAACAGATCGACCCAACGGCTGGCGTATTTATAGCAGGTTAAAAAATCCTGCACTATGTTATTATACCAAACGTACGATTGAAATAAGTACATTTTCTCAAAAAAACTTAACTCTTCCAGATTATACACCGGTAAATTGGATTTGAAGAACTCCGACACGAATAAAAAATCCTTTTCGTTCCTAACATGACTTGTTTTGAGATACAAGCCATATAAACGAATTCCAAGGTTAGAAAATACGTTGGTACCAACGATCTTTTTGTTGAGCAACGTTGAGTAACCCGAAATTTCTTCGGCTGTAGAATCGATGCTCCGCGTGACATACTGACCTTCTATGTGTTTTTCAAAATCCAGTATTTCCAATAAAATAATATTTTTTTCAAACTCAGCGGCTGTGCCCTTTGCTTTGTCGAGCATTTTTAAACTCTGACTGTAAAGGCCCTTATTGTAAAGTAATTTGGCATAATCGATCTGCTCACGCAAATAAATATCCAGATCCTGGTTGGAAGCATTTAACCTAAGACTCGATAAGATCTGGCGGTATAAATGCGCTTTTAAATTTGAAAGTTGCGTTTTAGAAATGTCACTGGCCTTCAATAAAATTTTTTCCTCGTTATAATCGCTTAGTTTATCCAAAACATCAAACAGCTCCAAAAATTTACTGTCCTCGTTACTCTGTAAACGTTTGGCAAAAAGTTTAAAGTTTCGCTTTTCGCTCTTGCTAAGCGACTTTATTAAAAGATGTAATGGGTCGTGATTACTTATTGCCATATTTAAAATTACGTATTTTTATCATTTAACGAAAAAACAATTTACTTTTGACAAATGCCCTTTACCAACGCACTTATAAACGAAACAAGTCCTTACCTGCTACAGCACGCCCACAATCCGGTTAACTGGCTTCCCTGGAGCAACGAGGTATTTGAAACTGCCAAACGCGAAAACAAATTAGTTCTAATTAGCATTGGGTACAGTGCTTGTCATTGGTGTCATGTTATGGAGCACGAAAGTTTTGAAGATGAATATGTGGCCAATGTGATGAATCAGAATTTTATAAATGTTAAGGTTGACAGAGAAGAAAGGCCTGATGTGGATGCGTTATACATGAGCGCGGTACAATTAATGAGCGGACACGGTGGCTGGCCCTTGAACTGTTTTGTGTTACCTGATGGCAGGCCCGTTTATGGCGGCACGTATTTTAGAAAAGAACAATGGTTAAACATTTTAGATAACCTCAGCAATTTGTACACGCACGATACGCAAAAAGTATTGGACTTTGCGGGCAATTTAACCGATGGCATAAAAACATCGGAATTGATTATCACAAAAAAAACAGAGGGCCATAAACTAAGCAAAGGACTATTAGAAAAATGCGTGACCAACTGGAAAAAACGATTCGATACTGAATTAGGCGGACCCAATAAAGCGCCTAAATTTCCATTGCCAAACAATTATGAATTCTTACTCAAGTATGCTCACTTAAGTAACGATAATGAATTACTAAAGCACGTTGAATTAACCTTACAAAAAATGGCTTGTGGCGGGATTTACGATCAGTTAGCCGGTGGTTTTGCCCGTTACAGTGTTGATGCGTATTGGAAAATTCCGCATTTCGAAAAAATGCTTTACGATAACGCCCAATTGGTTTCTTTGTATTGTAACGCCTATCGTTTAACAAAAAACGAACTATATAAACAGGTTGTTATTGAAACGCTTGATTTTGTAGAAAAAGAATGGCTCACAAAAGAGGGGGGATTTTATTCGGCCCTGGATGCGGATAGTGAAGGCGAAGAAGGTAAACATTACGTTTGGCAAAAAGAAGAATTGCAGGATCTCTTGAAAAACGATTTTTTGATCTTTTCGGAGTATTATAACATTAACGCCACCGGATATTGGGAACATGATAATTATGTATTGATGCGAAGTGAAAACGTTTCGGAGATCTTGATCAAACATAATATCAAAAAACCGGAGCTTGACACCCTTATCGGAAAATGCAAAAAGACCTTATTGGCACAACGTGAAAAAAGAACAAAACCCGGTTTGGATGATAAGATCTTAACTTCATGGAATGCCTTAATGTGTAAAGCCTATTGCGACGCTTTTCTTACATTCAACAATAACCATTATAAACAAATTGCGTTGTTAAGCGCCCAATTCATTAAAAATAAATTGTGCAATC
>JBGASH010000113.1:0-10201 GCA_044229775.1 Bacteroidia bacterium | reverse complement strand
ATTCCGGAGCCATTACTTTCGATGCGCCATAAATAATTTAAACTATCGGCATTTATCTTCACATATAATTCATAAACACCATAAGCGTTAATGCTGGAAGAACTTTGTACAATTCCAATACGTTTTGAATTATATTTAAGTGTATCAGTTTTCACGACAAAGCCGTAATTATAATTTTTAAATCCTATTCTTCCCAGATCGGTAAAATTGGGCCGGTTAACACCAATAGAATATTTTACCGCCTTTATGGCCGAAGAATCGGCGTACAACCAATATTCCAAAGTATTTGTTCCGTTGGTGAACCAGGTAAAATTGGTGTCTAAAAGATTTACAAAGTTTTTTGTATGAAATTTAATACTTCCGCCATTTCCCGCCGCGGCCACCATAGCCCTACCCGGAATATTAGCAATGAGACCATCGATCAGTTTTGCTTCGAGGTTGGTGCCATCATGACTCCCATAATAATCGCCTACGCTCGCATTAATAATAAATGGTTTTCCTAAAAAGGTTGCTTTGTTCACAATGTACTGAACCGCGTCGGCAATGGTAGGTCCCGATTTATAAAAATCAAGTGCCACTAAAATAATATCCGCCTTTGGCGCGCATCCTTCGTGTGTGCCATTGGCTTTTCCGTTACCTGCCGCTATACCCGATACGTGAGTGCCATGACCCCACCAGGCGACATCGGTATGCGTACATAAATTGGCGTTAATTTGAGTCGCCGTCCATTCGTTACCATAATTAAATGGTTGCGGGACGTTGGAGCCACTGGTAACGGTTTGATCCCATAAATATTTTATGCGCGTATTTCCTGAGTTATCTTTAAAATCCGGGTTGCTCCAATCAATTCCCGAATCGATCAATCCCACAATAACGCCGCTGCCATCGTAGGCCTGCGTTAAAGGCGTTGTTCCCAACTTCACGTTCTTTATACGATTTCTTACCAGCATGGTATCATTGAACGTTCGGTTATGCGATTGCACATATTCCACATACTTGATCAGACCGCAGTCCAGTAATTTTGCAATGGAGTTTACGTTCACTTCGGCGCACGCCACGTCATTGGCATGATATTTAATTTTAATGTCTAAACTTTTTTGAAGAGGAATGATCTTTTGAATGTTGCCCGATAATAATACATCAAAATTTCCCGATAAGGAATGGTCGGCCATTTTGCTTTTTAAGGCGTTATTGAGGTTACTTTGCGCGAATACTTCGCTAAAAAAGGCCAAAAAAATAAAAAAAAACGCGTTTCTCAACTGATGTTGTATTTAGAATTATTTAAAGTTAAAAAAATATTCCATCTTTGTCAATATGCGTTTTGGACTTTTTATACTGGGTATTTGTTTATATTTTAAGTCTTTTTCACAAGATTCGGTGGCCTTTTCCATGAATTTTCAATTGTATGAAGGGCTATATCTGGAATATACCGACCTTAGACATAACTGGCCTATTGCAAAAGAAAAGATCATTACCAACATTAATAAGGATCAGTTAGATTTTTACACCAAACTTTTAGCACAGGATAAGATCGAATTTGTTGAGCGCGACGGCAGCAAAACCTATATCCAACCTTCAAAAATATGGGGGTATTGTCAAAACAATGTTATCTATATTAATTACCAGAAAAATTTTTGCCGCATTCCGGTGTTTGGCGCTATTAGTTTTTTTGTGGGAGTTGTAGAAGTAACCAATTACTCGCCCGGCGTTCAATTACTCGCCCGGCTATGGCGGTGGGGTTTTTATGAATTCGCCGGGTATGGGTACCACCACTAAAGTAAAAGAATTACGCGAGTTCTTATTTCACTATTATACCGGCGAACTGGTACCTTTTTCAACGGATAAGGTTTTGGAATATTTAAAACCCGACCCGGCGATATATAGTGAATTTGAAAAATTAAGTAAGAAAAAGAAAAAGGAATTGTTCTCTAAATACATTCGGATGTACAACGAAAAACATCCGGTTTACTTCCCAAAAGGATAGTTCGAAATACGAAATACGAGGTACGAAATACGAAGTAAAATGTAAGTGTGAAGTTTTGAAAGGTAAAGTTCGGTTAATTTTACTTATTTTCTTCGTTAAAATCATACTTCGTCAGGCTCAGTATGATACCATGTTCTTAAAGAAAAAAACAAAAACTTTGTGACCTTTGTGACCTTCTCGCCTCTGTGTAGCCGCTACGGCGGAGCAAAGTGTGATTAACTTCACTTGACTTTTTCTTTTGCCAGCGACAAAATAGCTTTACGCATTTCTTTTTCGGCTTTTTTATCTTTCGCGTCGTATTTGCCCAATATTAAAAAGGAAGCTTGCGCGTTACCAGAACAGATCAAATAATTTTTATGCATGGCCTCATCTTGTAGCCAAAAGAATTTAGCGGGATCGCCATTCAATTTAAAATACTTGTATTCATTCACCACGGTATTTTCTCTTTCGTAACGGGCAATGGTAAGCTCAGAAGACGCTTTATCAAAATTTTCACCAAGCATTACGGTGATATTGTTCAGATCATCTTTCTTAAAATTCATAGAACCTTCAACGGCTTTAAATCCCGGAGGAAGCACTATCCAAAGGTCGGTACCCGGAATGTTAACGTGTTTATCGGTTTTGGAATTATTCAATTTGGCGGGGATATCCTGCGCAAATAGATTTACACTTAGTATACATAATAGTGCAATGGTGGTTAGTCTGATCATATTTTTATTTTTTAAGGTGTAATAATGTAAAAGCTTACTGGTTTTTGTTGCAATATATTTATGGTTTTGATATCATCGGTTTTTTTGACCTTGCTTTTTATATCCTCATAATTTTTAGCCGTGCATATTTCTTTAATGTGAATAGTAGTCGTTTCCTTAACGCCTTGTCGCCGCATGTATTTACGAACCGCTTTGGCCCTCTCCCACCCTACATTCTCTTCAATGGTGCCGGCCACTTTTTTTTCCTGATGAATAATAACATATAAATAATTCACCTTGGTCTTTTTTAAAAAGGTGATCAACGAATCCAATCCGTTTGGGTGACCAATGGTAAGATCATTATCTTTATTAAATCCTATATCGTATAACTGGTAACATTGCCCGGCCTTAACTTCTTTATCACTTAATTTAAAATGCTTGGTAAGGTCGGTTTTCTCGTCGGGTTCGGTATTTTGGGCAAACGAGGTGGTGCAAAAAAGAAAGAGAAGGTATAATAGTATTCTTTTCATACTTAAAAACGAATATACGGTTTTTTTGTAGTTTGGTTTAGTGCCAGGTTATAATTTGATGAAATTTTATTTGTTTATTAGACCTAATTGATTATTTTAGCTATAAAGGGCGAAAATCCTTTTGATAAATAAATTGTTTTTTAATGCGTAAATGCTATTTGATATTGATCTATTTGTTTGCTTTTGGCTCACTGTTCAATTCTTGCAAGTATAAGGAGAATGATAGGCTAAGTTTTGATGCTGTAAAACACAAACTAAGCAAAGCTCCTTGGCATTTAAAAAGGCTTCTAATTAACGGTGAAGACATAACTATTCAACATATACAAAAATTTAATCCTGTTTTTGATTCACCCGAAAGATTCGTTCTTACTATTAAAAAATTTTCAGGTAATTCCACAACTGCAAATTTGACTTTACCAGACGGAACAGCTTTTCAGACTTTAACAATTGGATTTGAACACAATCAAAGAAAAAAAATAACAATTCCTGGACCTATTAAAGGAACTTATACTTATCCTCCTTATGTTTTTATATTTTATGTTGATGGCACATACGAATGGGAAATAAGGAAGTTAACCAATAAAGAGTTTTTTGTTGAAGTTACAGATTCCAATAATGATAGGGTAAGAGTTGAATTAATAAGATAAAAATGAGATTTAAATATATTTTACAATTTCACATTATGTATTTCGATTCTTTGGCCCAAACAAGTTTCAAAATCAAAACTCAATATATTAGATTTAGGATTTTTTAATGGCGTAGATCAATTCATCCAAGCACTCACCATTCTTAACTAGGGTTTCTTTAAATTTACCCTCTAAAACAAAACCGGCTTTTTCTAAAACAATTTGCGAGGCAATATTGGTTCCAAAAGGGCGTGCAAAGATACGATCAATGTCCATGTTTTTAAAACCGTACTCAACCACTTCGTTTATGACTTTAGGAATTATGCCTTTTCCCCAAAAAGGTTCGGCCAGCCAATAACCCAATTCGGCATTTCTCTTGTGAATGTCGGCTTGAGGATGTAAACCTATTCCGCCAACGGCTTCACCATTTACGTCAATCGCGAAAAAATGTGAGGTAGTATCTTTATTGGTGGCCAATGCAATGAAGGATTTGCCGTTTTCTACACCATAAGGGTGAGGAAAGCCGTCAGTCATGTTTTTGGCAATATTAAAATTGTTGGCATGCTTCACCAGCGAATCCAGATCATTAATGTGCCAGGGTCTTAATTTAAAATTCATATTAGCCTTTGTTTCTTAAGTATAAGAATATGCCAACACCTATCACAACAAGAGTTAGCACCAATAAGGTGATCTTAGCGGCGCTATACGGTCGTTCGCCCTGTACCTCGCCCGTACGGGCATTTATCATAAAGCGATAGATCTTATCGTTGTATTTATACGCGCTCAACCAAACCGGTAATAATACGTGCTTAAATTTAATATCATTGTATTGATTATTTAAAGTGGTTATTTGCTGTACGTCGCCGCCAATATCGCGGTTCACCGATGAGCGAATGGGGCCATCAATTCGCTGCTTACATTTTTCAAAACCTTCTTTCAAATTCACCTGATAGCTCTCAGTCACAAATCCGCTTAAATATTTATCATTATAAGAAGTTAGCTCAGGCAGATCCCAGGGTTCTAATTCATTGGCCAATTTTTCAGGTACGATCTTGAAGAAATGATAAGTACATCGTCAAATGTATTATACACTGTGCCGGATGCACCGCTCCAACGGGTTCGCTGCACTTGCCGTGTTTGTGTTTTTGCCTTGCGAGTCGGTATACGATTCACTAACGTGTAATGATCTCCCCTCATACCGTATGCTGGCTAATAGTATTAATTGTCGTAGGTCCAGTAGGGATCCCGTTTAGTTTTTCGGCGCTTTGTTGCGCGTAATGCTTCAATTTGTTTGGCGCAAACCATAAGCCACCAACCCACTTTACAAATTCTTCTACGGCCTTTTTACGTTCTATCTTAAAGGGTAATAAATGCGAGGGTTTTATGATACTGGAAGTGGTTGCGTTGGTTATTACAAGAGGTGTATCGCAATACGGACAAGTTCCGGAGGTAGTATTAGGTTTTAAAGTGGTTGAGGCGGCACAGTTGCTGCATTTTACAGTGCTTATTTCCTGCTTATCTTCTTTATGCGCCTGTTCATTTAAAAAACTTTCGAAATCGTTCTCGATCACTTCCGTTTTTTGTTCCTGTTCAATTTCATTCTTCGCGCCGCAGTATTCGCAGTTTAAAAAAGGTGTGCCAGGTAAATATTTTAAATTGGCGCCGCAATCCTTGCATTTTACAAAATTGCCGGTTTCGGCTGTTTTTTCTGAAAAATCATTACTCATGACGTTTATTTTTTCTTAATGATCAATGTATCAAAACTGGGCGAATAACCGCAAAAAGCTCCCATCACATTTTGACCCACAATGGTACTCTGGATATTAGTGGGCGCCGAAAAAGGGTTGCCATTACTTTGTTTATTCAAATAATACGAGAACCAAAACAAATATTCTTTCCTCCCTAAAGTACAAAATTTTACAACAACTGTATCACCCCGTTTATAATAACCTCTTTCGGGATCGTTGCTGTTCTCTTCCAATTCGTTAGGTTGGTGGCCCCGGTCATAAGCAAAATCAAAATCTTTACCATCTATAAACTTGTCGTCAAACACCGAAGTAAAAGGAGCCGCGTAAAACAGATCTTTATTAAGCCGTTTGGCAAACCACCTGTAATTTTGTCCAATACCGGGCGGTTCGTGCATGTGCGCCCAAATAAAACCCAAACTATCTTGTTCGCCTTTAAAATATAAACTATCCAATTTAACAGGAGGATTTAAAAATGTTTCGGCGGTGTACGTTTTGCCATCCGCCACTATGGTTAAATAATACGTTTTACCCAACTGCCCTATTACTTTAGAACCAAAATAGAAATAACCTTTGCTTGGGTCTTGTTCAACCAGCGTATCAATAACAGTACCATCACTTACCGTAACAAAGGCGCCTTTTACAAAAGCATTTTCGGGATGGGTATAATCAAAGTCGCCGAAAAAAGGAACCGAGTGCGATAAAAGAACCGTAGCGGGCAGACCCGTTTCAATTTGCGCCTCCACTACCAAATTTTCCTGATACTCGGGTAGTTTTACTTTTATGTCTTTACGACAAGCGGGAAAAGGAATGAGAAGTAAAAACAGTAATGGTTGTGTCACACTGAGCTTGTCGAAGTGTGACTCGAAGAAAGAAAAATGCTTCGTCAAGCTCAGCATGACACGGGATATTTTATTTATCGCCCGTCCAATTAAAAAACTATTTCTTCGGTTTGACATACTCATTCTTAAAATTTAAAATTCAGGTTACGTTGGTAAAATTGGGAATAACGACACTTGTTTTGCTTTTACCGTTAAATTTCCTTTCATAAAGTCGCCACTCTTATCGTAATAAATAAAATATGGATTATAACGATTATAAACATTGAACACGCTTAATGTCCACGAACTTTTATGGTTTTGGAATATTTTTTTAGGAAGAATGATCGTTGATGGATCTTTTCCGTTTTTAGTGTAGCGTTTTTCTATTCGCGCGCGTTTTTTGGCCAAATGCTTATCGCGATCGGGCGTATAAGTAAAATTAAGGTCCATGCGGTGATACGCCGGAAACTGATAGGAGTTCCTTAACCCATAATCACTGCTAATACTTCCTTCGTACAGAAAAAAGCCATTTGGTAACGTGCCACGGTTACCTGTACCGTAAACCCAAACTAATCCAAAATTAAACAACTTGTTCATGTCGTACGTAATTACCAGCGACGCGTCGTGTCTTCTGTCGTATTTAGCTAAATATTTTTGTCCGTAATTGATGGCGTCAAATTGCCGCCAGGTCCATGATAAGGTATAACCAACCCAACCGGTAAATTTTCCGGTCTTTTTCTTTACAAAAAATTCTGCGCCATAGGCCCATCCTTTTCCAAATGTAAAAGCGTTGTCGGGATTGTCGTACACATTATCCGAAGGCTGTGCGCCTTCTTTATAATCAATTTGGTTCTTCATATCCTTATAATACACTTCTACCGAACTCTCGTAATTGTTATCATTAAAATTTTTAAAAGCCCCTATGGCATATTGTGTCGATATCTGGGGCTTTATCACTTCAGTACAAGGCATCCCCATTATAATCAATTACTTTTTTGCCAGGTGCGTATTTTACCGTGTCAATTGTTTTTCCGAAATCGTTCTTCTGATAACGCGTAAACGGACCTATTTGCATAAAATAACCAAAACGTAAACCGGCATTGAGTTTTATGCGATCGGTAATTTCCCAGTCATCGCCGGCATAAGCCGATATATCGTGTGAATATAACTTGATCACATTTCCCAGATCAAAAACATTATCGCCTTGTTTAGCCGAAACGTTGGTCGGAATAAATGTGTGAAAAATATAATTCAATCCGGTTTTTACATTATGCCTGGGGTTAGGAAAATAATTCAGATCGTATTTCAAATTCCAATCGCGAATGCCCGACTTAACGGTTAATTCAAAATTATCCTGAGCGGCCCCAAAAGAAAAATCATAATTACTGTAAATTAAAGAAGTGTTTGAAAATAATTTAGAATTAAAAACGTGGTTCCATCTTAAACAAGCCGTAGCGTTTCCCCATTGAATGGTGGTATTAAAACCCGCTTCCACATCGTGAAACCGAAAAATATCCCTGCTGAAACCGAAAAATATCCCTGCCAAAGTAGGCGCTAAAGAATAAACGGTCCTTATCCGAAAAACGGTAATTGAATTTTGTATTCAAGTCATAAAAATAATACGTCGTTCCTGCAAAAGGCGATCCGGCTTTAAAAAATGGTTTAATCAAAACATCAATATACGTTCGTCTCATGCTGATCATAAACGATGACTTGTCTTTTTTTATTGGACCTTGTACCGTGAGCCTTGAAGCAATAGCCCCTATTCCTCCTTCCACCTGATATTTTTGATTGTTACCATCTTTCATGGAAATATCAAGTACGGCCGAGAGTCGTCCGCCATATTGCGCGGGCATACCTCCTTTAATTAGGGTGACATTTTTTACCGCGTCGCCATTAAATACCGAGAAAAATCCCATTAAATGGGAGGCATTATAAACAGGTGCTTCATCCAACAGAACCAAATTTTGATCGGGCCCGCCGCCCCGAACATAAAACCCGCTATTGCCATCACCCGCCGATTTAACCCCCGGCAATAATTGTATGGTTTTTAATACGTCAACTTCTCCCATAAAAGCCGGTATCTTTTTTATCTCTGCAATGTCTAATACAATGGAACTCATTTGCGAAGATTTAACATTTTGATCGGGTTTGTCGGTAACGATCTGCACTTCGTCGAGCTGTTTTTCGGCCGATTTAAGATCAATGTTAAGTGCGATGTTTTTATTGAGGTCAATTGTTTGCGACCAGGTTTCGTAGCCCATATAGCTAAAAACGGCGGTATATTGGCCTTTTGGTACCGTTATGGAGTAAAAACCATACTGATTTGCGAAGGTGGCCTTGTTTAGTTCTTTGATAAGAACGGTAGTACCAACGGCGCTTTCACCATTGGATTTATCTTTTATGTAACCACTTAAGGTAAAGTTTTGAGAATAAACAACGTGAAGAATAAAAAGGAATAAACCGCTTATTTTAACACGTTTTTTCAAGGATGTTAAAGATACAAAATTGCCTGATTTTAAAAACACAAAACCCCTAAAAACGGCTATTCACGGGCTTTTTGGGGCATTAAATTAATTTAATTAATTGGGCATTTATTTGCTTTTTTAAATAAAATGTCATTACTTGGTGTAAACAAACACAGCACTTTTATGACCGGTACTTTGGATATTAAAATAGAAAAAACTCAGCACAGCCGCATTAACGATTACAATGTTAACGATGTGCCTTTCGGTAAATGTTTTTCTGATCACATGTTGGTAGCAGAATATGCCGATGGTAAATGGCAAAAAGTTTACATTAAACCTTACGGAGATGTGAATATGAGTTACGCCATATCAGCACTTCATTACGGTCAGGCGATCTTTGAAGGAATGAAAGCTTACAAGAATGAAAAAGGAGAAGTTACTTTATTCAGACCTTACGATAACTTTAAGCGCTTAAATGTTTCTGCGGTTCGTATGGCTATGCCTCAAGTGCCGGAAGATATTTTTATGGGCGGTTTAATGGAATTATTAAACCTTGATAAGAACTGGGTTCCTGATGGCGAAGCAAGTAGTTTGTACATTCGCCCTTTTATTATTGCTACCGACGAAGCCATTGGTGTAAAAGCGAGCGAAACTTATAAATTCATTATCATTACTTGTCCTGCCGGTAAATATTACACCGAACCAATTCGTGTGTTAATTGAAAGCACGTATTTCAGAGCTGTTGAAGGCGGCGTGGGATTTGTAAAAGCAGCCGGTAATTACGGTCGGAGTCTCTACCCCACTAAGCTGGCTCA
The DNA here is from genome assembly GCA_044229775.1 of Bacteroidia bacterium. Classification (GTDB taxonomy): domain Bacteria; phylum Bacteroidota; class Bacteroidia; order B-17B0; family Aurantibacillaceae; genus JAHEYG01. Next base: position 523 of record JBGASH010000113.1, on the reverse strand, counting down.
GGAAAAAGGCTATCAGCAGGTAATTTGGACCGACGCTAAAACAAAATCGTACGTGGAAGAATCGGGTACCATGAACTTAATGTTTGTAATCAACGATGTAATCGTTACACCTGCTTTAAGCGACACCATATTATCGGGCATAACCCGAAACAGTGTATTAACGCTGGCGCGTGATTGGGGTATGAAAGTGGAAGAACGTAAGATCGCCCTCACCGAAATTTTTGAGGCCCATGCTAATGGCACTTTGCAGGAGGCATTTGGTGTAGGTACTGCCGCTACCATTGCGCATATTGTTACCATTGGCTATAATGGCAAAGATTATGATCTGCCGCCGGTAGAAAAACGTAAATTCTCAACCAAAATAGATTCGGCTTTGCGTGATATTAGAAAAGGGCGCGTACCCGATAAATTCAACTGGCTGGTTAAGGTTTGCTAGAATTTCTTATTAGGAAACAAAAAAATTAATTATTCCGCTTACGATCAGAACAAGACCCGAGATCAATCCGGCGTTGTGTTCTATTTT
>JBGASH010000112.1:0-9972 GCA_044229775.1 Bacteroidia bacterium | reverse complement strand
GAGCTTTTTTCGAGCCTATTCGAACACAATCCGGCCTCCATCGTTATTTCAAGTCTTGTTGATTCGAAATTAATAAATGTCAATGACGCTTTCCTAACCTCTTTCGGATTTTCAAGTAAAGAGGAGGTTATTGGCAAAACAGCAAGGGAGTTAAATATAGTTGAGCAACCTGAACAGCGGGAAGAATTAGCTGAATTATTAAAGAAGAATAAAGTAGTAAAAGATTTTGAGATCAAAACGTATAGCAAAGATGGACGGCCTTTTTGGGTCTCAACATCCATTCTCATCATTGAAATTAGCGGTACCCCATGTCTATTTTCCATCTCAGTAGATATAAGCAATAGAAAGAAGGCCGAAGAACAATTGCTCGCGGTGAATAAAGAACTAGAAGCGTTTTCTTATTCCGTCTCACACGACTTACGAGCACCGTTAAGAGCTATTAGTGGTTATACAAATATTTTAGCTGAAGATTACGGATCAGTCTTGGGATCGGAGGGGAATCGGGTTTTGAATGTTATTATAGATAGCGCTTCCATGATGGGGCAGCTCATAGATGAATTGTTGTCATTTTCAAGACTGGGAAAACAAAATCTTCATAAAGTTAGTCTAGATATGGAAGCGCTTGTACAATCGGTTGTTATTGATCTAAAAAAAATAATTGAAACCCCAAAAGCCAATATAAAAATAAATTCCCTCAACACTATAATGGGAGACAATGCCATGATGCGTGTGGTTTTAACCAATCTGATATCCAATGCTGTTAAATATTCATCTAAAAAGGAAAAGCCGCGCATTGAAATAGGTTCTAAGACCAAAAAGGATGAAACTGTTTTTTACATAAAGGACAATGGTTCAGGTTTTGATATGAAATATTACGATAAGCTTTTTGGGGTGTTCCAAAGACTGCATAGTTCGGCAGAATTTGAAGGAACAGGTGTTGGACTTGCTATCGTTAATAGGATCATTACCAAGCACGGCGGCCGAATATGGGCAGAAAGTGAAATCAATAAAGGCTCAACATTTTATTTTTCGTTACCTAAATCTTAATCTCAAATATGAAAACGTTTCCAGATGCTGTAGAACTATTGCTAATTGAAGATAGCCCCAATGACGCTGAATTAATTATTCGTGCTCTTAAAAAAAATAACCTTGGTAACAGCATAGCCCATTTAAAAGATGGTGAAGAGGCCCTTGATTATATTTTTGCCAGGGGGCAATTCGGTCATAGAAAAATTGAAGACCGTCCAAAAGTGATCTTACTTGATCTGAAAATGCCGAAAGTGAACGGTCTGGAAGTACTGAAAGCAATAAAAGCTGATGAGCGAACAAAAACAATTCCTGTAATTATTATGACCTCTTCAAAGGAGAACAGCGACATAGCTGAAAGTTACAAATTGGGAGTAAATAGCTATGTTGTTAAGCCGGTTAATTTTGATAATTTTTCTAAAGCTGCGGCTGAAGTGGGATATTACTGGTTATTAATGAATCAAACCAAAAGCAACACCTGATGAAAGCGCCTCTTAAAATTCTAATGATTGAAGATTCTACGATGGATGCTGAGCTTATCCAACGTGAAATAAAAAGATCGGGTATGAATTTTATTGCAAAGGTGGTTGAGACAAAAAAGGAATTTAAGAAGGAGATCATTGATTTTAACCCGGATGTGATTCTTTCTGACCATTCTCTCCCTCAATTTACATCGTCGGAGGCATTTGAAATTTATAAGGAAGTAAGATCATCTGCTCCATTTATTTTAGTTACAGGAACTGTTTCCGAGGAGTTTGCAGTAAATGCGATTAAAAACGGAGTGGATGATTACATCCTCAAAAATAATTTGGCAAGATTGCCCCTTGCGATTAAAAATTCGATCAAGGCCAAAATAGCTGAATTGGAAAAAATGGCCGCACAGAAAAAACTATTACGATCTGAAATTCAGATCAGGAATTTTGCCACTCATCTCAATACGGTTTTAGAGGACGAAAGAGCGAGAATTGCCCGTGAGATACACGATGAATTGGGACAACAGCTTACGGGAATAAAATTGAATTTGGCACTATTCAAAAGGCATAACCGGTTTACAAAGGGTGTGGAAGAAAAAATAAATGAGGTATTGGTTGATCTGGATAATACCATGCATACTATTCGGAAAATTGCCACCGAACTGCGGCCTGCAATATTAGATACCTTAGGATTGATACCGGCGATAGCATGGATAAGTAAGGAGTTTGAAAAGAAAACGCAGATCTCCTGTCATTTTAAAAATAATTTAAAGGATGAGCGGGTGGCCGATAAAATATCCACTTGTCTTTTTAGAATATGTCAGGAAACACTTACTAATATTGCGAAGCACTCGGAAGCAGATAAGGCGGTAATAGAGATGAAACGTGTGGGAAATGATCTTACTTTGGAGATTTGCGATAATGGAAAAGGGATGGATAAAAAAAAACTGAGCCATTCCCTTTCCATGGGACTTATTGGTATTCATGAACGGGCTAAAATAATAGGCGCTGATCTTAAGATCGACACAAAATTAAATCATGGAACCTCTGTCAAATTAACGGTTGCTTTAAACTAAGATGAAAAAATTTTTATTAGCTGATGATCATCAGGTGGTGCGCAGAGGATTGAAGCTTACCATATCGGATGAATTTCCGGATGCCTTATTTGGCGAGGCCGAAAATGCCGCAGAGGTTATTAAACGGGTTCATGAAGATTCGTGGGACCTTTTAATTTTAGACATGGACATGCCGGGCCGAAACGGCCTGGAAGTATTGAAACAACTTAAGGACGAAAAAATAGCTACTCCTATATTAATGTTTAGTATGCATCCCGAAGAACAGGTAGCCATTAGAGCCCTTAGATCGGGCGCTTCGGGCTATTTGGCAAAGCAAACGGCCGATACGGAGTTAATGAAAGCCATACATTTGATTTTATCAGGTAGAAAATACATAACACCAACTCTTGCGGAGCTACTCGTCAATGAAGTTGAAACCCCTTCCAATAAAGCGCCTCATGAACTTTTATCTGATCGCGAATTTCAAACACTACTTTTGATTGCTTCAGGCAAAACGGTGTCTGGGGTGGCAAAGGAACTTTCTCTAAGCGTTCCAACGGTTAGACTAACGCAGAACTTATAAATTACGCCATTCGAATCAATCTTATCTAATTTGTTTCTCAGATAATTAGCCCATTGTAGTACAAACAACTACACTTTTTAAATAAACACATCTATTCTGTAGGGCCTCCTGTTGTTGTTTCTTTGTTGTATAAATAAAAAACAACTAACATGAAAACAAAAAAAACTCTTACCATCCTTAAAAAGTTAATAATGGTTATGGCTTGTTCAGGTATTATTAATACCACCGTATTAGCTCAAAATCGAAGTATTGGAATCACGATAAGGAACATTAACAGTGGAGCGGGTCTTGGCTCCGTTGTTTCTCCTCAACTTTCTTTTAGAAATAACGCGCATGAACTTCTGTTTGGAATTAATATCCAAAAAGCGCACATGAATACCGCGGGCTTTAGGGCAGGTTATAAGCTAACTTTAAATTCTGGGGATAAACACGAAGTATTTCTTTTTTTTGATGCAGCTTATTTAAATAATGCCTGGCTAAGTAATAGAACTGTAAGAACTGAAAGTTTTATGGTACCAGAAAACTCGGCTTACTTTAAAGCCGCCCGTTTAAATGTTCTTGAGCAACATGTAGGGTTTGGTGTAAATTTCTTTAAAGCCGGGCCTGTAAATGTTTTCGGAGCTATTGGGGCCGGTTTCTATAATACTATGGGTGTTAGCCAGAGAAATTTGTTCAAAGACCGGGATCTTTATGACGCGTCCATTCAGCTGAACTTAGGAATCAGTATTAAGATTATCCAATCAAACTAAATACCTTCTAAATATTGATGTTATGAAAGAAAAGATAAAAATATTGCATATTGAAGATAACGCTTACGACGCGGAATTAATTCAACGCGAACTTAAAAAAAGCGGGATAAGGCATTCTACACGAACAGTTACGAATCGTAATGATATGTTGAATGAACTAAATACATTTTTTCCTGATATTATTATTTCTGATCATCATTTACCAGAATTCAGTTCAGTGGAAGCTTTTCAATTGGTAAAGGAAACAACACCTGAACTTCCTTTTATCATTGTGAGTGGATCCATTTCAGAAGAATTCGCCGTTGAACGTATTAACGCAGGTGTTGACGACTATATTTTAAAAAACAACCTGGTGCGCTTGTCGTGCGCTATTAAATCTACCCTTTGCAAAAAGGAAATTCAAAAACAAAAAAACATTAGTGAATCGTTAAATAAAAATCTTTCGGAAGCACTTAATTCACTTGAAGAAAAAAACAAAGAAATATTGGATTCCATAAATTATGCCAAACGACTTCAGTTAGCGGTAATGCCATCCCCAGAAGAGATTAATTTGTTAGTGGATGATCACTTCATTTTGAACCGGCCAAAAGACATCGTTAGCGGCGATTTTTATTTTATAGAGCCAATTGATGCACGTGATGGCAGAAAACTAACTGCACTGGCAGTTGCCGATTGTACCGGTCATGGGGTACCTGGTGCTTTTATGAGTATGTTAAGCTACGGTATATTGAAAAATTCTTTGACTGAAAAAAGCGTTAATTCCTCTGCAGACGTTCTGAATTTTCTAAATACGGGCATTTCAAAGATCTTCAGAGAAACTTCAACTCAATGTAAAGTGCGTGACGGTATGGATATCTCTTTTTGCGTATTGGATAACGAAACAAAAATGCTTTATTTTTCGGGCGCAAATAATCCCGGAGTTATTATTAAAAAGGATAGGAGCATTATCGAATTAACACCTGATAAGCAGCCAATTGGTTATTTTGAAAATAGCCGACCTTTCAAAACATATGCCGTTCAACTTGAATCGGGTGATAAGCTTTATTTGTTTTCCGATGGATACATGGATCAGTTTGGAGGACCACTAGGTAAAAAATTGCAGTATAAAAACATGATTGATAAACTGCGTGAGGTGAGTAATAAAGGGATGACAGAACAAAAGTTGTTGCTCGACCATTTTTTTGAAATGTGGAAAGGTGATTTGAAGCAGGTTGATGATGTACTGGTATTAGGAATAAAAATATAACATTTAAAAGGAAGCATATGTCAAAAAAAATTAAACTACTAGTGGTATTTTGGGTAAGCATATTACTACTCCTTACGGTAGCATTTTATACAACTATATTCAGCGGCCTTATGGTACAAAAAAACAAGCAGTTTTTCCATAAAACGAATGACATAACAAAACGGAAGGAATTTTAGCCAATGTGTTTTTCAGAATTGCATTTGGGTTTATCTTATTTTAATTATGATGAGTAATAGATCTCACAAAAAAACGCGCCAAAGTGAAATTTGGATCGAAGATGAAGAAATTCTATGCCTTAAATTTAATGAAGATGCAGAGATAGATATTGAAGAAGCAAGAGCCTGCTTTGGAATTTATAAGGATTTAGGGTTTGGTCCAAATAAAAAAGTTCTTCAACTTATTGATGGATCATCAAATTTTATTATCAATAGTGATGCGCGAACCTTTGTGGCTAAAGAAGGGAAAAACTTTTTTCATGCCTCCGCAATTGTCTCAGAAAATTTAGCAATTCGTCTTTTAGTTAATTTCTTTAATAGAATTCATAAGCAAGAAGTGCCTTTTAAAATGTTTTCCAGCGAAAAAAAAGCCCGTCAATGGTTAAAGAAATTCGGTAAATAGCTAGCTGTTGTTACAGCATTTTATTCTTTATAGCATACATTACCAGGCCAACAGTATTTTTAGCGCCTATTTTTTCTAAAATGCTTAGCCTATAGTGATCAATGGTTCTGATGCTCAAACCAAGTTTTTTGGCAATTTCTTTATTTGTGAGTTCTTGACAAACTAATTTTATTATTTCTCTTTCGCGTTGATTGAAGGTTACCTTATTGAATTGGGGAACGATCTTTTTATCGCCGATCAACCCTTTTAACATGGCCTGCGACACGTGATCATTAAAGTAGTAACCATTGTCCATAACAGCGTAAATGGCATCCGTCAGATTTTCAATATCCGTTCCTTTCAATAAAAAACCGTTAGCCCCTTGTTCTACCATGTGTACAATGATCCCTTCTTCGTCGTGCATAGTTAGAATAATTATTTTTACTTCGGGATATTTTTTTCTAAGCCGCTTAGTGGTTTCAATGCCATCCATGATGGGCATTTCTATGTCAAGTAAAATTACTTCGGCTTTTTTCTCTTTAAGGGCATTGAGTAGTTCTTCGCCATTAGAAGCTTCAATTGTGACCGAAAGATCCTTATCCTCTTTCAATAAAGAAATTAATCCCTGCCGGAATAAGTGATGGTCGTCGACCACCGCTATTTTTATTTTATTTTTTGATAATACCATAGGTGTTAAATTCAACAGCGTGTTATTTGAAGTATAAGCTCATTAAACTTACATTGCCGATCGGTTCTGCTTTTAATGCTTCTTTATTTCGACAATTATAAAAAACTTCAACATAAAAATCATAAATTAAAAATACTCTTATTTCATGAAACTTATTTATTTTTTTTGAAATAAGTAAAACGCCTTTATATTTTATAAGTGATAAACGGGATTTAAGGTTGAATTGACAGAACTCTCCTTGGGTTAAAACCATAACATTAATTCCTAGGCATGTTCCGGAGTTAAAGCGCTCATAGTACCTAATACTTCCATGTTGTAGTTGTCTTTAGCTTGTACATATGCAACAGGATTGTAAATAATAGCACCATATTTCTTTTTTTCAACGGTTGCGCCAAACCCAAGGTTAATTTTTTGCATGTTTAGTTCTTTTGCGCGTAATATCACTCTGTAGATGGCTTGTCTGTAGCACATAAAATCATTTTGAAACTTATAATCTAATCCAACTATCACCGGATTATAGCACTTTTCGGATATATACCCAAAAACTGCTGCCACAGCTTGTCTGTTTTCTCGTTTATCATATTCGGGTTTCAGTTTTAGTGTCAGAACATCCCAATTTTTAAATTGAAGAATATTTTTGAAAACTTTAAAAGGGAGGGTAAAAGTGTTTAATGCTAAGCTGTGTTCCTTTACGTTTAAATAAAGACTCGATTGTTGTTGAAGAAACTCTTCTTTGGTTTTCCAGGAAAGGTTTTCAATGGTGTGATTTTCAGGCATTGAAATTTTAAAATAGCCGTTATCTACCAAGAACCCATCCATTTCAATGTCTTCCGAATCAAAATCACGCATCATAACCGAGGAAGCGTTGTTTTTTTCCTGCAATTCCGAAATTTTTTCCAGTAAGAGGATCATGGCGTTTTTCCATAATGCTGATGTTCGGTCTAAATACAAGTGATTTCCTTCAGTTAATAACGAGCCAATGGATAAAACTTTAGAGGTTAAATAATAAGGATCATCTTTTTTCCTTATTTCTTCCACCTGAGCAGAAACCGCTGAAGGAGAGAGCATGTCGTCCTTCCATATTGCTGTCGTCAAAAAGGTAGCCAGGATTATTTTGTTTTCTGTATCTCTTATAATAATGTAATCAAATTTCCAGTTGTCCTGGGGTTGATCATTATTCTTAAAAGAGTTTTCCAAAAATCTCAAGCCCTCCCAATCAAAAGTACCCCTGTTACCCAGAAGGTCATTCCATTCAATGATGTTAATGTCGTTTATGGTATTGGTGTGCTCAACTTTTAAACTTAAATGAGTTATTAAGTTTTTAACAGCCACGTCCATTTCTTTTTGTTCAGGAGTTTCCAATTTAAAGGCATTATATATTTCCTTCATAGTAAAGCCTTCTTCTTCTAAAGCCAAAGGAAAATGATAAGCCATTGCTTTAATCATCCCTTCAATTTGTTCAAACGTGTGTAATCGCGTTATGGTAAAACGAATACCGGTATTTTTCATCGGTACAGCAGGAAATATTCCAAGATTAAGATAATAACCCTCATCGAGCATCCTTCTTACCAAATTGTAACCGATCTTTGGTAAACTTACACCAATAAAAAATACCGGTGATTCATCTTCTGAAACCACGGGCAAAGCATATTTTTTAAGCATTAATTTTGCGAACTTGATATTTTCATGAAGGTCCTGCTGCAACGAATAAATTTCATCTGATAAATGAATTTTAGCAGAAGCTATTGCTGCGCCCAAAGCGGCAGGTTGCATAGGTCCGGAGGTTATTAGAGGTCCTCCGCAAGTTCTTACTTTTCGCGCGAGCTCTTTGTTTGGAAATACCAAAACGGCCCCACCGGTGGCGAAAGCTTTAGCTAATGAAGTAGCGAATACCATTTGCGGATGCATATTCATTTTATTCAAAACATATCCTCTTCCGTGCTTTCCATAACAACTCATACCATGAGCATCATCAACGTAATAATTCAACTGGGGATATTTATTTAGAAGTTGCTCTACTTCTAAAACCGGTGAGGCATCACCATACATTGAATAAACCCCATCGGCCATATACCAAATTCGGTGATATTTTTGTGACAATATCTTTACTCTTTCTTCTAACAGGTCCATTCGATTATGGCGAAGTAATTCAACATGCACGCCACGGGGCTTTAGTAAATTAACGGCAGTTTGCACCGAGTTATGTACCTGATGGTCTAATATGATGGCATCTTTATCCTGAACTAAAACCGGAATGGCTGCTATGTGGCCTAAAGTGGTAGTTGGAGCAACTATCGAAGGAGCATCAAAGATGGATCCGAATAAGTTTTCAAGTTCGTTGTAGTGTGTAGATGACATGTAAGCTCTTGATGCAGAAAACTGCGTGCCGTAATTTCTTGCCGCATCTACAGCCCCATTGATCAATCGTTCGTCAAACTCCAAACCAAGGTAGCTGCAAGACCCAAAATTCACGCTTTTATGACTTTTTGTTTCTATTATATTGCCTTTTAATTTTGTATCAATGGTGTTAAGGTGTAAGATCCCTTTGTTTATTCCGTCAGTAACTATTTGATCGATCGTGTCGATAAATGAATGGTGTTTACTCATAGATTTTAAAAAATTTGTGGAGCTAAAAGTAGAACATTGAATAGCGGAATTATAGCCATAAAAGGCGTATGGATGAAACTTTTTAGTACGTATAAAGACGTACTGTGGTACGTATAAAGACGTATGAATCCTGAACATATACCAGCTAAAACTTAAGTTTTTTAAGTAGCATTTAACCGGATTTTTTCTAAATTTGAATTTATGCCAAAAAAGATACTTGATACGGAACATGTTCATATTGAACTAGTGGATGGCATAATGGTGAGCTATTTTAAAGAAGGAATTACACTCACATTAGAGGTTGCTAAAGAAGTGGTTAAAGTTCGTTCGGAATTCTTTGAATATAAATTTTATCCTATGCTAATTGAGGATAAGGGCGTGGTAAGTATGACCAAAGAAGCACGCGATTATTTTTCCACCAAGGAAGGGGCAGCTTATATAAATGCTGCCGCGTTACTTTTAAACTCTGTTTTTAGCATGTATTTGGGTAATTTTTTCTTAAAAGTTTCTAAGCCGGTCACCCCTGCAAAGATTTTCACCGATAAAGCAAAAGCCCTTAAATGGCTTGAAAAATACAAATAAGTCGTTAAATGAAGGACCCCAGATTTAAAAAGATCAATGACTTATTTATTAATTATGCGCTTGGGAATTTTGATTTCAAGATCAAACCTTCGCCAAAGTTAGATGAGATAGACGCCTTTATCTCGAACGTAAATATGTTGGGTGAAGAACTTAAAACTACAACTATTTCCAAAAATTACTTTAATAATATTTTCAACTCGGTTTCCGACATGTTATTTGTTTTAGACGATAATGAAATAATTAAAAACGTAAACAAAACGGTTTCTAAAAAATTGGGATTTGATACGCAAAATCTTCTTGGTATGCCATTCGGTAATTTGATAGGATCCAAAGTGATTTTAACACCCGAAAACAGGAAAGTTCATA
>JBGASH010000111.1:0-10587 GCA_044229775.1 Bacteroidia bacterium | reverse complement strand
AGCAACGTGTTTTTCATAAATAGTTTACAATCTACCGGATATCTTCGTTTATAAGTACCGGTAGAATCACCGGGAAACAATGGCGCGATAGAGGCACGTTGCTTATAGTTGGCGGTAATATCAATTTCGGCGTTATACGGACTGCCACTCCAGTTAATAGAGCTGCCTTTTTGGATCTCGAATTTTTTAGTGATAAAATTCTCCAGTGTAAATAAATAATCACCGCTCGCTATCACGTACTCACCAAACATATCGAACTTACCAAGATTATTTATTTTTAATTGGAGGTCGCCATTTCCTTTGGCGCGAATTACGTCCCCGCTTTTTGCATCAAAAATAATTTGAGCCTCCGCGTCCGAAGTTGCTTTCAAATTCATGTCTAACGAAAAACCTGAACTCTTCGCTTCTACTTTTTTTATTGTGTCTTTACTCACAAATTTTATAAACCCATTATCCGCCACGGTCTCTGGTCCGTCGAGTGCAATACTGAATTGTGTGCCTTTTTCGGTCTTAGCATTTATAATTTCAATTTTTACATTATCCACAAAACCATAAATACCAACATTACCGGTAGCATAGGCCTTCCCAAAAAAAGTAGAGTTCTCGCGCGGTGTGGTATTAAGTAAAAGCATTTTGGTAAAGTTGATATCATAATCCAGACGCATATCTTTAAAATTATTATGAAAGATGTTGCCGTTGATGGTACCGGAAGGCGTTTTTTTATTGGGCGCATCGGTCAATTTAATTTCATCAAAACGGATCTGATCCGGAAATATTTCTATATCGCCCGCCATGCCGTATACCACATTCAGGTAATCAACTTTTACTTCGCATTTCTCTAAACTAAATTTACCGCTTATGGCGGGCTTTGATGGTGTACCGTTTACCTTGCCCGTTCCTTTAATGAAAGCGGTTTTAAAAGTTAAAATACCTTCTAAATATGGATTTAATAATGTTAAGCTTGCAGGATTGGCCACGAACGAAATGTCAAGACTTTCTTCTTTCTTATTCATATAATAATACCCGTTAAAACTGATGTTCTTGATCTTTTCGCCAAGTGGATCAACAAATCCTAACGTGGTATAGCCATCTAAATACAAATATTTATCTTCAGTAACGTATTGCGCTTTTAATTGTCCTTCGCCAAGGTCCTTATCGTTAATTTTTAATTTTTCAAAAGCGAGATCGCTGCTAAAAGCTAGATTTTTGAAATTATTATGAAGGGCGGCACTACCATTTATAGCACCACTTATTTTCAAACTGCTTCCAAAGAAAGGACTCAATTGTCCTAAATTGAAATTGACCAAATTTAATTCCAATTTATCATTGGGTTTATTCGAAAGGCCTCCGGCAATACTTAAGTTTTGATTATTATTTTTAAAAAGCAAGGGCTTTACACGCACTGTTCCTGCCGAATCAATAAAAGTGGTGTCGGTTATGGCCAAATTCCAGGTACTATCGTTGGTGGTTAGAAATATTTTTTCGTAGGTAAAGGTGGCCATCTCGTCCTTGAACAAAACCTTTCCGAAAAAACGACCGGCATTCTTTGGTGTGAGTTTATTATCCCACTCAAAATTAAATTTGGTATTCTGATCTTTAGAAACAAAATACGCGAAATAATTATTCAGCTTGATGCTGTCTGTTAATTGAATGTTATCGCCGTTTAATACGAGGTTGATCTTGTTGTTTTGCGAGAACGATTTTATGGTGTTATTGTTGAATTTGATCGAACCATATCTTACCGAATCGGATTTTAAATTGAAGTTGAATAAATTCTTAGCCGCGTCAAAATCACCTTCAACCGTGGTATTAGTGCTCACCATCAGGTCTTTTATAAGTAGTTCGCGAATAGTATTGAATTTTTTAATGGTTAGTTTAAACTTGAAGGCATCGGTATAAGTGGTCTTGGTTTTATATTTAGGAACAAAGGCAGGGTAATAAGAATTCAGGAACTGGTTAGAAGCCGCATCAAGATTGGTAAGATTGAATCGGCCATCGGCAACGAAATTAAAATAGTTGGACGTAAGCTTGATCTTTTTATCAATGTTGGCTTGGTCTAACGTAAGGTCAAACGTGCTGAGTTTATATTCTTTTTTCGGCATTCTTAAATATGGTATTATCCAGGTTTATCTCTCGCCCGAAAGATTGTTTAAATTATCGCCTTTTAAATTAGTAAGGATCTGCGTTGACACTTGAAATTCATCTTTAGTGAAATTAAGTTTTTTAAGATCCAATTTATTGATAGTAGAAATAAAATCCATTTCCGGGATCTTATTTCTAAAATCGATCTTCCCATTAAAATCAAAATCGGCATTAGGGTCCTTGCTGGCCAGATCGCCCATGAATAAATATTTTTGAAAAGTTCCTTTAAGAGTAATGGATCTATAGGAATAATTATTGTAATTTAAACTTGATACATTTCCGTTGAACTCGGCATCAATATCTTTTAAGGTCAATCCCTTTCCCTTAACATCAGCCTCCATTGATATCATCCCCAATTTACTATTGCCCATCAATTTCCCAATATTAAATTGATCGGTCTTTACCAGTCCGTTATATTTTGTCACCTTTTTAACGGTATCAATGTGCATGGCAATATCGGTGATCACTGTTCCTAAGGCCGTATTAAATGTTCCGTTCGATTTAAAATCGGTTATATATCCGGCAAATTTTCCTCTATAATTTATCACGCCAAATTGAGCTACTTCTTTTGGAAGCGTTAAGTTCTTATTATCGATAAAAGGATAAAGCGGAATTTTTTCGAGATCAGATTTAGATACACTTAGCTCTTTGATATCGGAATTAATATAGGTTGAGTTAATATCAGGCAATCCCTTTAAACTAAAATTACCGGCCAATTTGGTGTGATTTCCAAACTTCAATTTAAAATGATTGATCTTAAGATCATTTACAAAACCGTTTATTTTTCCATCAAGGGTAATGGAATTATTAAATCCGTTCAATTCTTTAACAAAGCGGGCAATATCCCTCGAGTCAAGTTTGGTGCCATCGTTGAGATAAGCTTTTAATTTTACTTTATTTACAAAATCACTGTAATCACCCCAATCGGCATAACGGAAAGAAAAACCGCCTTTAATGATACTGCCCGGTGTTTCAATTACTAAATTCTTACACATTACATTTTTTGAACTAACCTTAAACGTGGTATTCATATTCTTTAAAGCAAAACCACATTGCTCTTCAAGCCGCAAACCCGAAACACGCGCGTAAATACTGTCATGGATAATATTGATGTTTGAAAAACTTCCGGAAAGGTCCTTTACATAAATGTTATTGTAATTGATATTTTGTGAAACAGCGATGTCCTTGTTTTCATTACGATAAATAAAATCCAGGTCACCCAACACCAGTTTTCGGTATTTAATATCCCAGGGCGAAGAAGACGAAGAGGTGTCGTTGGAAGAAAAATAATCAATAAGGTGTTGAAAGTTGAATGTACTATCGCCTTTATATTTTATGAGTTTGGCTTTGGCATTTAAAAGTTCAACCAACTCAATTTTTAAATGTTTGTTGGTGTACGAGAACTCGCTTAGTTTTACGTTGATGAACTGGCTGTATAAAAGTGTATCGTCTCTTACATCTTCAATAAAAACATCTTCCAGTTCCGCTTGCGTAACAAAAGCCATACGAACTTTACCTACGCTCACTCTGGCGTCAAGTTCTTTGCTCAAAAAAGCGCCTACCCTATGAGCAGCCCATGTTTGAAACCCTTCGGTGTTTACAGCAATAATTAAGAAAACGCAAAGTAGTAATATCAATATAAACGCGTATTTAACCGTTTTAATTAATATTCTCGTAATTTTGCGTAGGACCGACATAAGCCATAAAGTTAATGATTTCTAAGGATGTTATCATATTGGGTATTGAATCAAGTTGCGATGATACATCGGTGTGCGGTGGTTAAAAACGGCAATTTCTTCTGTCCAATGTCACGGCCAATCAAAAAATACACGAACAATACGGCGGTGTAATACCCGAATTGGCCAGCTGCGTCATCAAAAGAACATTATTGCCGTAATTGATGTGGCATTAAAAAAAGCAAACACTGATATGTCTCATGTTTCTGCCATTGCCTTTACGCGCGGACCAGGATTAATGGGTAGTTTGCTTTTGTAGGTACTTCATCGCCAAATCGTTTTCGGCGGCATTAAGCATTCCGCTTATTGAAGTAAATCACATGCAGGCCCATATACTGGCACATTTTATTTCTGAGAGCGCTTCCCTCTCCTCTGAAAATGGAACCGAGGGTGAGAGTAAACACGAAAAGAAACAACCTGATTTCCCATTTCTTTGTTTAACCGTTAGCGGCGGACATACCCAAATTGTTAAAGTAAATAGTCATTTGGAATTTGAATTATTAGGAGAAACACTTGATGACGCGGTTGGCGAAGCCTTTGATAAAGCCGCCAAAATAATGGGACTTCCCTACCCGGGCGGACCATTGATCGATAAATACGCGATGGATGGAGATCCGAAGCGCTTTTCATTTTCCAGGTCGCATGTTCCGGGATTGAATTATAGTTTTAGCGGCATTAAAACTTCGTTCTTGTATTTTATACGCGATCAGGTTAACGCGGATCCCGATTTTGTTTCAAAGAATTTAAAAGATATTTGCGCCTCTTACCAACACCATTTAATTTCGGTTTTACTGCATAATGTGCTTGAAGCATCAAAACAATATAACATTAAAGAAATTGCTATTGCGGGTGGGGTTTCGGCTAATAGCGAATTACGGCGACAAATAACCGAAATGGGAAAGAAACATCAACTCAATATTTATATTCCGAAGTTTGAATATTGCACAGATAACGCAGCTATGATAGCTATTACAGGTCATTTTAAATTTTTAAAGAACCAGTTCGCAGATCTATCGGTTACACCGTTGGCGCGTTACGATATTTAATCCTGCACCGATATTTTTCCTCGCTGAAAAGAAAGATCTTCCTTTTCGATAATATAAAAATAAATTCCTTCAGGCAATTTCAATTCGTTGGCCTCATCGTTGAATTCGCCCTTTATCAAACGCCAGGTAACATCGTATAGTTTTATTTTTATAGGATCTTTACTTTTTCGTTCAACGAACAGTTTACCTTCCTTCGAATAAAGATTGATCTTTTCGTTATTGTAGATCTCAAAAACAGTTGTAAAAACCGATCCAAGTCCGGTTATCTGAACATCACTAATGCCCAGTGTAGTTTCGGTAGTGGCCCAGGTTTTAAAAACAAAACGTAATTGTATAAAAGGCGGTGTAACAATCTTAATAGTATCGATAAAGTTCATCTTTTTATAAGAATACATTCCGCCTACCTTTCGCCATTTGTCTTTATCGGTATATGTATAAACCGACAAATTAGGATAATAAGGATGATGGCTCCAATCCGACTCAGTTAAAAAATTGAACTTTATTTCAACCGAATCGAACTGGTGAAGATTGGATCCACTCAGGTTCTTTTGCAGTAACACAAATTGATTGGTGTCAAGAATATTATTTGGTGTAAAGAAGGTGTAGATCCTTCCGTTAGTAGATGAATTTCTTTTTATTGAATGCTCCGGCATTTTACTAAGTTTGGTGTATCGCGGTATGAGCGAGTCCCAGCCTTTCAGATCTTTTGATTGGTAAATTATCTGAGAAAAACAGGTATTTAAAACGCCCGTTAAAACTAGAATATATATCCTTCTCAAAACCATATTTTTACAAATTTAGTTCTTTATTAAAAGATTGCCAATTGGCTGCAAAATCTTATATTCGCACTACCGATCGTTATCGGTATCAAAAACCGAATTTATGAATTACGATATTATTGTTATTGGAAGTGGTCCCGGCGGATATGTCACTGCGATCCGCGCCTCTCAATTGGGATTTAAAACTGCTATCATTGAAAAGGAAAATTTAGGGGGAATTTGCCTTAACTGGGGTTGTATTCCTACCAAGGCGCTTCTAAAAAGTGCTCAGGTTTTTGAATATTTAAATCACTCTAAAGATTACGGCATTAGCGCCGATAACATTAAGGCCGATTTTAACGCGGTAATTAAACGGAGCCGCGATGTAGCCGATGGCATGAGCAAAGGTATTCAGTTCTTAATGAAAAAGAATAAGATCGATGTGATAATGGGAACGGCTAAAGTGAAGCCCGGAAAAAAGATCGATGTAAAAGCCGCTGATGGAAAAACTACTACTTACGAAGCAAAACATATTATCATAGCAACCGGTGCACGCTCACGACAATTACCAAATTTACCACAGGATGGTAAAAAAATAATCGGATACCGCGAAGCCATGAATTTACCAAAGCAACCAAAATCGATGGTGGTGGTTGGTTCAGGCGCCATAGGCGTTGAGTTTGCTTATTTTTATGCTACCATGGGAACAAAAGTTACTGTAGTGGAGTTTTTACCCAATGTTGTTCCTGTTGAAGACGAAGAAGTATCGAAACAATTAGAAAGATCGTTCAAGAAAATTGGGATCGAAATAATGACCGAAGCTTCGGTTGAAAGCGTTGATACAAAAGGCAACGATTGCAAAGTAAATATTAAAACCAAAACCGGAAATGTAACTCTGGATGCGGAGATCGTTCTTTCTGCTGTTGGCATTGCCGCCAATATTGAAGGTATTGGTTTGGAAGAAACCGGTATTAAAACCGATAAAGGAAAAATTATCACTGATAAATTTTACGCTACTAACGTACCGGGCTACTACGCCATTGGCGATTGTATTCCAGGTCAGGCATTGGCGCACGTGGCAAGTGCCGAAGGAATTACCTGTGTTGAAAAGATAAAAGGCATGCATGTTGAGCCAATTGATTACAATAACATACCGGGTTGTACCTATTGCCAGCCCGAAATTGCATCGGTAGGTTACACCGAGAAAAAAGCGAAGGAAGCCGGTTATACCTTAAAGGTTGGAAAATTTCCATTCTCGGCATCCGGTAAAGCAAAAGCAGCCGGTGCACCTGATGGATTTGTAAAATTAATTTTTGATGCTAAGTATGGTGAGTTGTTGGGCGCTCATTTTATTGGTTCTAACGTAACCGAGATGGTGGCAGAAACCGTTGCGATACGTAAATTAGAGACTACAGGACATGAATTAATTAAAACCATTCATCCGCATCCTACCATGAGCGAAGCCATTATGGAAGCGGCGGCGGCGGCTTATGGTGAAGTGATACACTTGTAAATCAGAGCTCACTTCGTTCCCGATAGCTATCGGGAACGTACCTCGTATTTTGTTACGCCATTTCTTTCTTTACTATAGCATCGTATAGTTTTTCATACATAGGAAGAATAACGCTGATGTCGAATTTCTTGGCGCGCTTATAAGCGTTTTCTTTGAATTGATCCAGTAATTTTTCGTCGCTCAACAATTTAATAGCATTAGCCGCCATTTCATCAACATTACCAACATCACTTAAAAAGCCGGTTTCACCTTGTATATTTACTTCAGGTAAACCACCGGTGTTAGTAGAGATCACAGGCAAATGCATGGCCATGGCTTCAAGCGCGGCCAATCCAAAACTTTCGGTCTCGCTGGGAAGAATGAACAGGTCGCCAACACCGAGTACATCAACCGGGTTGGTAATTTTTCCCAAACTTACAATATCGTTACAGGTATTTAGATCGCGGCATAATTTTTCGATAGCGGGGCGTTCCGGACCATCTCCTACCAAAATTAAACGTGTTGGAACTTTAGCGCGTACCTTATCAAAAACTTTTAAAACGTCTTCTACCCTTTTTACTTTCCTGAAATTGGAAACGTGCACCATGATCTTTTCATTATTAGGGGCGTGAATACGCTTGTTACAATTATTCTCGTCGCATTTATATTCTTCGAGATTAATAAAATTAGGGATCACCTCTATCTTGTTATCAATCTTAAATGTTGAAAGGGTCTCTTTTTTCAGATTTTCTGAAACGGAAGTAATAGCGTTACTGTGATTGAGCGAAAAGCGGATAACCGGTTCAAAAGATGGATCACGGCCGACCAAAGTTATATCGGTACCATGCAATGTGGTGATGTAAGGCAAATAAATTTTTTTAGATTTTAAGATCTGTTGGGCTAAATACGCCACGGAGGCGTGTGGAATGGCATAATGCACGTGTAAAATATCCAGCTTCTCGTAAATGGCCACATCCACAATTTTACTGGCCAGCGCCGATTCGTAAGGTTGATATTCAAACAAGGGATAATCATTAACGCTCACCTCGTGGTAAAACACATTCTCATTAAAAGCGTTTAAGCGAAATGGTAAGTTATAGGCTATAAAATGAACTTTATGTCCTTTTTTTGCAAGGGCCTTACCAAGCTCAGTGGCAACAACGCCGCTTCCTCCAAATGTTGGGTAACAAACTATTCCAATGTTCATAGTGTAAATTTACGAAATAAATAGCGGAAGCACGCATTAAAACAATTACCTTTGCGCTCTAATGAGTTACGTTTTAAACCATCTTAAAGAATCGGATAAAGTTCTGCTTTACGAAGGAAAACTATTGCCTGTTATGGAAGATTTTTTTACCATTCAGGGCGAGGGATTTAATTCGGGAAAAGCCGCTTATTTTATTCGTATTGGTGGTTGCGATGTGGGTTGCCATTGGTGCGATGTTAAAGAAAGTTGGGATGCCAGCGTACATCCATTGGTGAACTGCGACGAATTATTAAAGAAAGTTGTTGAATCGGGCGCAAAAGCTGTAGTAATAACCGGTGGCGAACCTTTGCAATACAATTTGAGTTATCTCACCAAAAAATTGAAAGAAAAAAATATAGAAACCTTTATTGAGACCTCAGGCGCTTATGCTTTAAGCGGAGAATGGGATTGGATCTGTTTATCTCCTAAAAAAACTATGCCGCCATTACCTGAAATTTATGCCAAAGCCAATGAACTAAAAATAATTGTATTTAATAATCATGATCTGATCTGGGCTAAAGAGCAAGCGGCAAAGGTTTCAAAGGAATGCCTTTTGTTTTTACAGCCCGAATGGAGTAAGCGGCTGGAAGTAACGCCTCTTATCATTGAATTTGTAAAACAAAACCCCCAATGGATGGTGTCGTTACAAACTCACAAATACATGAACATTCCTTAGACTTTTCCACTCGTAGGACCATTGGTACAACAAGGTTAGCCATTCATCACTTATTTTTTCCACTCTGTTCATTTAATTGTATTTTTAGAACAGTTTGAAGAATAAACAAAAAATATATTGGGTTTGTCAGATCAGCGGGTGGTTATTCTTTGGAATAGTTAATCTGCTTTTCAATCAACCTTCTGTTAGAACTACTTTAGGTTATTTGCTTTTAACCATCGTTGGTATCGCTCTTACCCAACTAGAGCGCTTCATAATCATAAAATACCGCATTCTTACTATCAACATCATTTATCAGGTAGTATTCATCGTGGCCACCAGCCTTATACTTTCAACCCTTTTTTGCCTGGCTGGCTCCGGATTTTTCCAATTATCACTGGAAGCAATAATTAATGGAGTTGTTCCTTTTATTTTTTGGGCCGTGGTGTATTTTGGATTTCATTACCTCGATAATTACAAAAAGACTGAAATTGAAAATTTGAGATGGGAAGCATCAAGCAAAGACATTGAACTGAACAAATTAAAATCGCAGTTAAATCCGCATTTCATGTTCAACAGCATGAATAGTATCAGGGCTTTAATTGATGAAGATCCTTCGAAAGCAAAAGAAGCCATAACACAACTGTCTAATATTTTGCGCAACACTTTACTTATGAATAAGAATAAAGAAATATTGTTGATGGAAGAGATGCAATTGGTAAAAGATTATTTGGATCTTGAAAAGATCCGTTACGAGGAACGTTTAGAATCGTATTTCGATATTAAACCCGAAACTTTAAATTTAAAAGTACCACCGTTAATTATACAAACACAAGTAGAAAACGCCATTAAGCACAGTATCTCCAAGCTGCCAAAAGGTGGAACAATTCGGGTAAACTCCTATTTAACTTCAAACAATTTCAGAATTGAAGTGATTAATACCGGACAAATAAGTTTGGAAAAAACCGAAACCGGTTTTGGATTGCTCAATAGTAAACAGCGATTAGAACTGTTGTATGGGAGTAAAGCCGGCATTGAAATTAAAAACACCGGTAATAACGAAGTTAATGTTGAAATAAATATTCCAATAAATTAATACCATGAAAGCAATTATTATTGATGATGAACGCTTGGCGCGACAAGAACTGAGGAACCTTCTTTCAGTTCATAAAGAAATTGAAATTGTAGCCGAATGCAGCAATGCCGAAGAAGCTAAGGCAAAAATTACGGAAGTAAGTCCTGACGTGATCTTTTTAGATATTCAAATGCCTGGAAAAACCGGTTTAGAATTATTAGAAGAGATCTCGGCTTTACCCGAGGTGGTTTTTGTAACCGCCTTTGATGAATACGCTATTAGAGCCTTTGAAATTAACGCTCTCGATTATTTATTAAAACCGGTACAACCCGAGCGCTTGGCCGAAACCATTAAAAAATTATTGAATAAAGAATCGTACGAGAAAAAAGAGAATGATACCCCACTACTCGAAAACGATCAGGTTTTTGTAAAGGATG
>JBGASH010000110.1:0-10635 GCA_044229775.1 Bacteroidia bacterium | reverse complement strand
GGCTGGTACGACTATTTTACTGAGAGAGGGGGTCCAAAGAATAATCTCAAGATCATCGGAATTATTTTGTTGAAACCCGAATACGACATCCAAAATAAATACCTGAGCAATAATTTCCCCGATTGGTTAAACCTTCCTTCATCCGCTAAATTAGTGTGGCCGGTTACCAATGAAAATAACGCCGTAAGATCGGTTACCAATAAAATACTGTTTCAAGTCAGTACCGAAGAAGCGGTGGTAAAGAATAAGACCCTGAGTAATTGTTCGGCGATCTTATTTTTTGCGTTTTTATTAGTGGTCCTTATTTATATTCTGAGATATGCCTTTACAAAACCAACGAACTGGAAATTGTTTTCGGGTTTTTGGGCCTTGATCTTAGGATTAAGAATTGCCATGATCGCGTTTAAATGGCCGGCCTTTTTGTATGCTTCCGCGTTTTTTGACCTGAGTGTTTTTGCCAATGCTCAATCGTTTTTCAATGGGTATTTGGGTGATATGGTGTTGAATTCAATCCTGTTTTTGGTAATGGCGATTATTTTTTGTCAGCGACATTTTTTTAACTTTCAAAGTCCTGTTCTTAAAACGGGTGGTTTGTTTATTTATTTTTCGTTTTTGGTTTTTTTGGCTGTTCAATTAACAACGTTGGTAAAAAGTTTGGTTACCAATTCCACGATTTCATTTGATTTTTTAAATTTTTTCAATCTATCGATATTAAGTTTTGTTGGATTAGGTATTGTGTTTGTTTACGGATTAACACTGGCGTTATTTACTGATGATTTTTTGAATCGCTTAAAAAAACTGGAACGCGCCAAAGCGCTTCTTTTTTTATCAACTGTGATCCTGTTATATGCGATTTTGGCTTTCTTTTTTTATAAGAACTATCCCGTTTCGGTACAGGCGTTGTGGTTGATAGGTTTTGTAGGGATCTCTGCTATTTTAAATTATTACTATAGCGATAAGGGTATATTGAATATTGGCCTTCGCATTTTGGTATTTGCCCTAATTAGCACCTGGCTTTTTAATATTTACAATAAGAAGAACGACGAGCAAAACGTAAAATCGTTATCCGAAACGCTATCCGATAAACAGGATCTGGTTTTGGAAAGTGAATTTTATAAAATAAACTCAAAACTTAGGAAAAGTGAATCCATAAAAAATCTCCTCTCAAAAAGCATGTTCAAGAGCGAAATTGAACAACAGATCCGCCAAAAATATTTTAACGGTTATTTTGAGAAGTACAATGTGCAGTTGGCTTTGTTTGACTCGCTTTGTATGCCGCAATTCAAAAATTCGAATTTAATATTAGGTAATAACGACTATTTTGAAGAACAAATTAATTCGAACGATGTCATTCCGTCTTTTATAAGTCAGAATTTGTTTTTAATTGCCGGCTATAAACTCAATACGCGTTATGTGGGCAAGATCGAATTTAATAGTGAGGATGTAAAGAAGCCGATATATACTTTATACATTCAAATGGAGCCTAAGCAATTGGTGGAGGCCGGAAGTTTTCCGGAAATTCTGTTGGATAAGCAACAACAAAAGCAAAATGAGTATCGTCAATTTTCTTATGCTGTATACAAACAAAATAAGCTAAGCGTGAACAATGGCGATTTTAATTACCCTTTGTATTATAAGAGCGAATTGGCCTTAAATATGTTGAATCAGGGATTTGTTCACAGTTATTATTATCCCGATACCGATAAAAGCACCATCATCGTAATTACGACCAAATCAAAGGATCTGAATTATTATTTCACCTTGTTCTCGTATCACTTTTTATTTTACACACTTTTACTTATGGTGGTGTTAGGTGTGTATTATTCGGCTAATGAAAATGCACTGTTAGTATTTTCGCTTAATCGACGAATTCAATTGTTTGTGATCTCCATTTTGTTTTTTGCATTATTGGCAGTGGGCGTTTTTTCGGTTAAATTATTTTCTAAGAAGTTTGAGGAAGACCGTGTAAAGCAGCTGATCGAAAAAAACAAACATCTTATTAATGAATTAGGCCCGCTTTTGTTTTCAACCGATAAACTTAACAAAGAGAACAGGTATTATGCCGAATCGGTATTAAAACGGTTTGCTTTGCTGTTTGATTCGGAAATAAATGTTTACGACAAGAGTGGAATTTTATTTTCGTCGTCGCGCCCCGAGATCTTCGATCTGGGATTAAGTTCGGAAGTTATCAATCCAACAGCGGTAAGTAATTTTAAAGCTAACAAAGCCTCGTATTTCATCACTTTAGATAATATAGGGAGTCTTAGTTACTTATCGTTTTACACCACGGTGTACAATAGTTCGGGCGTGTTCCTTGGCTATATCAACCTTCCTTATTTTTCACGCCAAAGCGATCGTGAAAAAGAATTGTCCGATTATTTCGCAACACTATTGAATATTTATGTGGTGTTGTTTTTGGTGAGTTTATTTACCGGATTAATTGTGTCGGCTTATATCACCAAACCGTTACGTATCATTACGGCAACAATTTGCCAAGGTGGCTTTTGGAAGAAAGAACGAACCCATCTTGTGGGAGTCGAACGATGAAATTGGTAAGCTGGTAAATGAATACAATCAAATGCTGATTAAGCTCGAAGACAGCGCCGTACTTTTGGCGCGGTCGGAGCGTGAAGGTGCCTGGCGAGAAATGGCGAAACAGGTGGCGCACGAAATTAAAAATCCGCTTACGCCAATGAAATTGAATTTACAATATCTCCAAAAAACGGTGAACGATGATCCTAAAGATTTTAAAGAACGTTTTTCGAAGGTAGCGACTTCTATTATTGAGCAAATAGATACGTTGGCCCATATTGCAGGCGGGGTACACGAATTTTGCCAGCATGCCAAAGTTCAATTACAAGAATTACATTTGGACGCGTCAGCATTAATTCGGCCATCAGTCTATTTCAGGATCAAGGGACCACTATGCTAAAATTACACTCGTTTGCAGGTGATGTTAAAGTTATAGCCGATAAAGATCAGGTGTTAAGGGTCTTTAATAATTTAATAAAAAATGCTGTGCAATCCATTCCGAAAACCGAAAGGGCGAAATTGAAATTACGATCACTGATGGCGGCGATGTGATAAATGTTAGCGTAAAAGATAATGGATCGGGCATACCGGAAAGCATGAAACAAAAAATATTCACGCCTAATTTTACTACTAAATCAACTGGTACCGGTTTAGGATTAGCGATGGTTAGAAATATTATGAATTCCTTTAACGGAACAATTGCTTTTGAGAGTAAAGAAAATGAAGGAACCACTTTTAATTTAACATTTAAAAAAGTTTAGATTTTACCACTTATTGTAAGATTTTATAAAGCAGTAGCAATCAAAAAGATGGTGGGAGATAAATGTTACGCAAATTTAATTTTCCACTAAAAACGGGTTAATAACTTTTTAGCACGAAATGGGTTTTACCCTCATATAACTTTATATTTGTTGAAATTTTTTAAGCTATGCTAACTATGACATCTGAGTATGTTTTAACCGAAGTAAAAAATGGAGTATTGGTTATAACAATCAACAGGCCCGATAAATTAAACGCACTTAACCGTCAAACTTTAGAAGATCTTCACGAAACTTTACTGGAAGCGGAAAATCAAAAAGAAATTCGTGCAGTTATTATTACTGGTGCAGGAACAAAATCCTTTGTTGCCGGTGCCGATATTTTTGAGTTTTCCGATTTTTCAATTGAAGAAGGAAAACAAATGAGTTCATTAGGGCACTTCAAGGTTTTTAATTTTATTGAAAATTATTCGAAGCCCGTTATTGCTGCCGTAAATGGTTTTGCTTTAGGAGGTGGATTAGAATTAACCATGGCCTGTCATATTCGCGTTGTGAGTGATAATGCCAGAATGGGTTTGCCTGAAGTAAGTTTAGGATTGATACCAGGCTACGGCGGAACGCAACGCCTTGCACAACTAGTTGGAAAAGGAAAAGCGTTTGAAATGATCGTTACCGGTGATATGATAAACGCGCAAGACGCTTTAAAATGGGGATTGGCTAATTACGTTACCACACCTGAAGAACTTTTAAATAAGTGTTTTGAAATTACCGCAAAGATCGCCGCTAAATCGCCAACCGCTATTCGTACTGCTATTAAAGTAATTAATGCCGGATACAATACCCAATTGAACGGTTATGAAGTAGAAATTGAAGAATTCGGAAAAAGTTTTGGTACGGCCGACTTCAAAGAAGGCGTTAAAGCATTTTTAGAAAAACGCAAGGCCAATTTCAAAGGCAACTAATAATTGACAACTTTAAGTAATAACGAAAGACCCGTAAAAATAGTGATATGGGTTACTACCGTTATTATTGTATTGGCTGTGCTGGTATTAAACCGCAAGGTTTTACCTGTTCCCGATTCAATCCCTTCTTTTATTTTTAAACTTCCCGCGCTTAATGCCATATTAAACGGCAGTTGCAGTGTGTTGCTGATTTTTTCTTTGCTGGCTATTAAAAGGAAGAATATTGCCCTTCACAAAAAAATCAATCTTACCGCGTTCCTGTTGTCGAGTTTATTTTTAGTGTCATATGTTACGGCGCATTATTTTATTCCGGATACCAAATACGGCGATGCAGATCATAACGGTTTGCTGGATGCGGCGGAACAGGCCGCGGTATCCGGAATTAAACCGGTTTACCTTTTTATTTTATTATCGCACATTTTTTTGGCGGTAATTGTTTTGCCTCTGGTGCTGCTTTCTTTTTATTACGGTCTTACTGATCAGCGTGTGAAGCATAAAAAACTTACCCGTTTCAGTTATCCTATCTGGTTGTACGTTACAGTTACAGGTGTGGTGGTTTACCTTATGATCTCGCCTTATTACAATTACTAGCGCACTAACATTCTTACTGCAAAAATCCTTACCTTTAACTTGTGCTCAACCTCCCCAAATATTTAGCATGCCTGCTTTGTTTGTCTTTTTTTTCCTGTACCAATCCCTCTAAAAACGAAATAGTAACCGACGCGCCAACATGGAGCGAGCACATAGCTCCTATAATTTACAAAAACTGTTCACCCTGTCATAGGCCCAATCAATCAGGACCGTTTAATTTACTTTCTTATAACGACGCGGTAAAGCAAGCCAATAAAATAAAATTTGTTACCCAAACTAAGTTTATGCCACCATGGCCGGCAGATGCGGATTATATTCATTTTGCTCAGGAACGAGCACTAACTGATAATGAGATCACACTAATAAAAAAGTGGGTCGACACCAAAATGCCAAGAGGCGATTCAGCAAAAGAGTTGGCTCCACCGGTATTTTACGGTACTTCGTATTTTGGAAAACCTGATCTGGTGATCAAACTTCAAAAGCCAATTCCAATAAAGGGAAATGGTACCGATGCCTTTTTAATGGTGAAATATCCTTTTAAATTGGATCGCGATACCTTTGTTCAATATGCCGAGTTTGTACCGGCACAACGCAAATTGGTTCATCATGTTAATGGTCATTTGTTGAGTTATGATCCAAACATGCTGTTTGATTATTTTTCGGGAGAATCAATAATGCCCGATGCAACAAAAAATTACATGGAAGCGTATCAACAAATGGGATTGATGTATGCTACCAGTAAAAGAAATGCTTTGCCGCCCTTATTACCGAATGTGGTTTATTATCTGCCGGGGTATTTACCACCGGTGTATAACGAGGATATAGGTGGATTTAAAATAAGTAAGAACGGCCTTTTCTTTATTAAGAATATACATTTTGGTCCTAGTAATGTCGACGTATTAGATAGCTCTTATATTAACGTGTTTTTTAGGAAGGGTCCGCCAAAGCGTCCCGTATTTGAAACGCAAATGGGAACATTTGGCATTTCGGCCATTGAACCAAAATTGATCATTCCCTCAAACGAAATAAAAACCTTTCATACGCAAGTTAAAATTGAGAACGATATCTCTATACTTTCGGTAAACCCGCACATGCATTTAATTGGTACAAAATTTATAGCTTACGCTATTACACCCGAAAAGGACACAATACGTTTAATAAAAATAAAAAAATGGGATTTTCGCTGGCAATATTACTATACCTACGTACATCCGGTAAAGATAGTGAAGGGTTCTACCATTCATGTTTACGCTACTTACGATAACACCAGTAAAAATCCGGTAAATCCTTTTCATCCACCACAGCAAATAGAACAAGGTGAAGGATTAGAGAGTATGCAAACCACAGAAGAGATGCTGCAATTTATTTTTACCTACATGCCGTATAAAGACGGTGACGAGGATATTGAGCTAATGAAATAATTATGCCTCACGATTGAGAAGCACATGAAGTTTTTTCTTGTTATTATTAGTGAGCTCCAGTATCATCTCGTCTTTGGTAAGCTTAATGATATCCCATACGCCGTTTTTCCCACCTACTCCCGGAAAGAAGAAAATGAAATAATAAGGTGCGCCGGGAAGCGATTTAACGTAAGGCTGAAAACTTAAACGGTTTTTATTATCCTGAAAAGCCCAGGCCAGATCGGTTTTGATGGTTCCCGATTGCGTGTAGATGCTGAAGTGATATAAATTTCCGGTGCTGCCTTCTTCGTTGGTAAATTCAATAGAGCAGCCTCCTAACTTCCATTCTAAACTGTCGTTCTGATAAGGCGCCTTGTAATATTTTTTAGTTGAATCGGCACCGTTAACAATGAATTGTATAAGCGTCCACTTATTAGCAATGCGTTTTTTAGGGGATTTTAAACTCCGGTGTTCATCTGCCGAATATTTTTTACAGCCGGCTGAAGATACGGAAAATAAAGGAATTTTTTTGCCGCTTACAGTTTAATGGGGTTACCTTATTTTTTCAGAACAGTTTCTCAAAACTATCCTGCTGAGGTAATAATAATTTTGCGCCGTTCCCAGTAATAAGCATTTCATCTTCTAAACGGATCCCAAATTCGCCGGGGATGTAAATGCCCGGTTCGTTACTGAACATGTTGCCTTGTTTTAAGAGATATTTATTTCCTCCCACTAAATAATGCCACTCGTGGCCATCCATTCCAATACCATGACCTAAGCGATGGGTAAAATATTTATAACCCGGTCCGTAACCGGCATCAATAATTACTTTTCGGGCGGCGGCATCTACCAATTGGGCTTCTATACCTGGTTTGGCCGCTTTCAATCCTTCATCCTGTGCTTTTCTAACAATATCAAAGTTCTTTTTCATTTTATCTGTAGCAGTGCCAAACACCGTTGTACGGGTTATATCCGAATCGTACCCTTCAACCGAACAGCCGCCATCAATTAAAACAATATCGTTTTCTTTCAAAGTAACTTCTTTTACTAAACCATGTGGATGTGCGCTCGCCTCTCCAAATAAAACCAGTGCGCCTCCGCCAACGCCAAATTCGGCAAACAATTTTGTGATAATTTTTCCAAAGTCATGTTCGGTCATGCCCACTTTTAATTGTTTTACAGCCGCTTTATAAACTTCAGCGGTCATGTCGTTGGCAATTTGCATCAATTCAATTTCGTGTTCGGTCTTTATACTTCTGCAGCCTGCCGTTATAACATCTCCGCTTATAATTTTAAGTGTTGGAATGGTTTTACGAATTCCGTCAGTCACAAAATAGCGGGTGGTTTCTTCAATAGCAATTGTAGCGTTTAATAAATTATTTTCTTTGAACATGCGTTCAATGATGTTATACGGACTCTCATTTTCCTCCCAGCAATACACTTTAGCATTTCCGGCTTGTTCTTTAGCGCGCGATTCTTCAAACTTGGGTGAAATAAAAAGTGGTTCGCCTTTTTGTAATAGTAGCATAGCAAACAATCTTTCGCTTCTTCCCCAATTAGCGCCTGTAAAATAGTTAAGCGAGGTGCCTCCTTCCATAAAAATGGCATCTATTTTATTTTCGGCCATTAGTGCTTTTGCAATTTCAACACGTTTAGCGCGTTCTTCAGTGGTGATAGGTTTTATGCGGTTATTGATAGATTTTATGATGTCGGGTGCAATGGTGTTTTCGGCAAAAGTCTTTTCCGTTTTTTCTTTGTCGTCGTGGGCACACGAGATCAATGGGGTAAATGCGGTGAAAGCGGCAGCTGCACCCGTGGTTTTAATAAAATTTCTTCTGTTCATGTTAAGTATTTCTTGAAATAAAATTAGCAAAATAAAAGATCAAAACGCTCACCCAGAGTGGGGGAGAATAAAAACAAAAAACCCCTCCGTTTCCGAAAGGGTTTTTTTAAATGAATAAACTTTTCTGCTTGAAGCAAGCTCCTTCTCCTTAGGAGAGGGCGAGAGGTGAGGCCTATTTCTTCAACAACACTTCATCGATCATTCCATAAGCTTTAGCTTCTTCGGCGATCATCCAGCAATCGCGGTCGCTATCGGCCCAAACTTTATCGTAAGGTTGGCCGCTGTGAAGCGAAATGATTTCGTACAATTCTTTTTTCAATTTTTGTATTTCGCGTGCGGTAATTTCAATATCTGATGCTTGTCCTTCGGCACCACCCATTGGTTGGTGGATCATTACACGGGCATGTTTTAAAGCGGTACGTTTTCCTTTGGCACCAGCACACTGTAATACAGCTCCCATCGAAGCCGCCATACCGGTACAAATAGTGGCAACATCCGGTCTAACGATCTGCATGGTATCATAAATTCCTAATCCGGCATAAACGGAACCGCCGGGCGAATTAATATAAATTTGAATATCTTTTTTAGCATCAACCGATTCTAAAAATAATAATTGCGCTTGCACGATATTAGCAACCTGATCGTTAATACCGGTTCCCAAAAATATAATTCTGTCCATCATCAAACGCGAAAAAACGTCCATTTGGGCTACGTTCAACTGGCGCTCCTCAATAATATAAGGGGTTAATGAAGATGAAATGCGGGAAGAATAACTATCATAAGTTATACTGTTTATGCCCATGTGCTTGGTGGCATATTTTTTAAATTCATTTTGATCAAACATGGTTTCCGGGTTTTAAATTTATTTTTCAAAGTTAATTGTACTTGTTTATAATGCAAATAATATGCTAAAAGAGTTTTCAACCCGAAATGGCATAAAACATGACATTACTGCGCTTATCCGGCAATAAAAGACAACTTTAAACTCTAAACCAAAGGATTATAAATTTTAGATGGTTTATGGTAAGCAGTACACAGTAGGGCTTAATAGGTCTGAATTCTTCCGCCTTTTATGATGTAATCAACCCCGTTAATGGTAAATTTTTTAAGGGGGGCCTGCATCATCAGGTCGGTTATGTCTTGTTCAATAGTGTGTATCGATCCTTTAGTTTTATAGGCGATGTTAAGGTAATCGGGATTTATTTCCATACCTTCGGTTACCCCGCATAAAATTACGCGTACCGGTATTTTTACCCGCGATAATAAGGCAATGTCGCGCACCTTGGCCCAGTTGTCGGCCACCAGAATAACATTATCAATATTTTTATTTTTTTTGATACCATAAAGTATCGCTTCAATTACATTTTCGGGGGCATCGCCGCCTTGTCCGTTACGTATACAGATCTCCATGGCTTGTACCAACTGATCCACGTTTTTGGCAGTACAATAATACACCCCTCCGGTAACGCCAATACGTTTTGCCGCGTCCTTTTTATTATCGCCATCGTTAAAGAATGTAAAACTTTCACGTGTGGAATCTCTTAAAAAATGCAATTTGAGCCAGGTACTTACCTGCTGAGCGAACGGATACATGCTGCCGGTAAGATCGGCCACAATTAATTTACGCTTCCAGGCTTTGTTGCGTTTAAAAACATTTAAGATAACGTTGTTAAGTGTATCGTTTAGATTGGGAATTAAACTGGCTTCGCTTTCGGTACTCCGGCTTTCAAATGCAAAACGCCCTTTACGGTCGTACACTTTATAATAACCATCCAAACTTCCTTTCTTAAAAGTTCCTTCCGCTTTTTTATTTCCATTACTGTAATATTCTACTTCGGGACCTTCTTTAACCCCTTTTTTATAAGCTTCAACAAAATCTTTACGGCATTTTTTTGAATAATGGATGAGTATTCCATCTTGTTTGCCCTCTTTGTAATACGATTCCTGTTCAACACAATCAGGGGTGTCGTACCACAAGATCTCAAGGCCATCGCGTTTATTATTTTTGTATGAAGTCTCGCTTTTAAGATCACCGTTGGCCCAAAATTCACGCCAAATACCTTGCTTTAGACTATCTTTATCAATAATGTTGATGGTGTCTTTATCGTGCACGTCATAGCGAAGGTAATGCTGTGCCTTTACCAAGGCACATCCAAGTAAAATAAATAAGAATATAGCCCCTTTTTTATTCACAGAAACAACATAAAATTGATTAATTTTGTGCTGAAAAGCAAATTTACTTATTAGCACATTAACATGCTTGAAAAAATAAATAATCTGTTACACGAAGTGGAACAACTGGCCATTGAAAAAAAAGAGCAGGTGGAGGAATACCGTATTAAATGGCTCAGTAAAAAAGGACAGATTACCGTTTTGTTTGACGAATTTAAAACCGTTACCCCCGAATTAAAGCGTGATCTTGGGGCTAAATTAAATGATCTTAAAAATAAGGCTCAGGAAAAAATAAATCTTTTAAAAGAAAAGTTTGAGAATGGTGCAGATACCGGCGCCAACAAAGAACTCGATCTTACTTTACCCGGCGATCCGCA
>JBGASH010000109.1:0-10079 GCA_044229775.1 Bacteroidia bacterium | reverse complement strand
GATGGTGCTGCTGCCAACGGAACGGTTGCTAGTAATTGTTACCACGTGGCGGGTACTTATACTACCAATGTGGTTATTACCGATGTTAATTCTTGTA
Source organism: Bacteroidia bacterium (assembly GCA_044229775.1). Classification (GTDB taxonomy): domain Bacteria; phylum Bacteroidota; class Bacteroidia; order B-17B0; family Aurantibacillaceae; genus JAHEYG01. The sequence goes on along the minus strand of JBGASH010000109.1, from coordinate 9,982 downwards.
CCGCAACCGCAACCTATACTGTGGATGTTTATCCAATACCTGTTGCCGATTTTAATTATTCGCCATTAAAACCGGTTGTTGATGTGGATGAGGTAATATTTACCGATGCTACTTATGGTGCCAAGATCGCCAAATGGGAATGGTTCTTTATGGATCTGCCAAAACCGTATTCCACCAAACAAAATCCTACTTACCGCTATACCGAAGTGGGCGCCTACCCCGTTGCATTATATGTAACCAGCGATCATGGTTGTGTGGATACCATTGTTAGAACCGTTTATGTTGGTGAAGATTATGGGTTATTTGTTCCTAATGCCTTTACGCCAAATAATGATGGGGTAAACGATGTATTTCAACCGAAAGGATATGGTATTGTAAAATACACCTTGCGCATCTTTAACCGCTGGGGCGATGAACTACTATTTACCAATGACTTTGGGCATGGATGGGATGGTAAATATAAAGGCAAAATTTCTGAAGAAGGAACCTATACCTGGCAAATTATTGCAACCGATGTTTTCGCCCGAAGACACGAACTTACCGGTAACGTTACTTTAATGAAATAAAAAAAGCCGTCGCGCTAAATTCACAACGGCTTTTTAATTCAAATCAAACCACTATCTGTCTTTCGAGAATTTTGATTTTCTATCCGACGAGAAACCTTTGTCTTTAGAACCGAACGACTTCCTTTCGCGCTTATAAAACCCACCTTCGTTCTTAGAACCGCCAAATGTTTTTTTCTCGCCGCCGTAACTTCTTTTTCTATCACCTCCACCACCATAACTTCTTTTTTCGCCATAGCTCTTTTTCTCACCATAACCTCTGCCCTCGCCCCTTGAACTTCCGTAGCTTTTTCCACCACCGCCACTCGAACCCATTTTGCGATTGGAAATTTCGATCGACACCTTTCGGCTATTAAAAGAATGGTCGGCTTTATTCAACGCCATGAACGTATCCGTAAATTGTGTTTCGGTCTCGAAGAATGAGAAACTCTTTTTAATATCAATATTAAAGATCATTCGTTCGTTGATCTTAACCAGATCAATTAAAAAATCTTTTAACGATTGGTTATTGAATCCGTCTAACTCCCCCATATTAATAAAGAAACGGGAGGTACGTTTACCACTGCCCTCGTTACCTTGATTAAGATCAGGTGTATTCTTATAATAACTGTAAAAACGATTGAATTCTTCAGAAATGAAACGCTTGATCAATTCTTCTTTGCTCAGGTCTTTTAGCTCTTCGTAAATTTTTGGTAAGAATTTCTCGATCTCTTCATCCTTCACTTCCACATCGTGCAATTTTTTTACTAAGTGAAATAATTGCTTTTGGCAAACATCAAACCCATTAGGAACGTTTTGTCTTTCAAATTTTTTATTGATGATGCGTTCGATATCTTTAATTTTCCCGGTCTCTTTCGGTGTGATGATAGCTATCGAGATCCCCGAACGGCCCGCTCTTGCGGTTCGTCCGCTCCGGTGTGTATAATTCTCAACATCTTCGGGTAAATTATAATTAATAACATGTGTAATGCTGTCGATATCTATCCCCCTTGCAGCCACATCAGTTGCTACAAGCATTTGTAAGTTACGTGAACGAAAACGTTTCATTACGAGGTCGCGTTGTCCTTGCGACAGATCACCGTGTAAAGCATCTGCACTGTATCCGTCTTTAATTAAAGCGTCGGCCACTTGTTGGGTTTCGGCGCGGGTACGGCAAAACACTATACCATAAATTTCAGGATAAAAATCGGCAATTCGTTTAAGCGCCATATAACGCTCGCGCTGATTTACTAAATAATATAAATGCTGAATGTTAGCGGCTCCTTCGTTTCTTTTACCGGCGCTTATCTCCACAGGATCGCTCATATATTCTTTTGCGATCCGATCAACTTCGCGTGGCATGGTTGCGCTAAATAACCAGGTGTTTTTAGAAGAAGGGGTTTGTTCAAGTATGGCGTCTAAGCTGTCTTTAAAACCCATGTTAAGCATTTCGTCTGCCTCATCTAAAACAACGGTTGTTATGGTTTGTAATTTAATAGCTCTGCGTTCGATAAGATCCACTAAACGGCCGGGTGTTGCTACCACTACTTGTGTGCCGCGTTTAATATCCCTGATCTGGTTTTCGATGCTTGCTCCACCGTAAACTGCCGTTATGCCCAAACCGTTAAGATACTTGGAATAATTTTTTAGGTCGTTGGTAATTTGCACACATAGTTCGCGTGTAGGCGCTAAAATCAACGCCTGGGTGCTTTTATCAGATAAATTAATGGTATTTAAAATAGGTAATCCAAAAGCCGCGGTTTTTCCGGTTCCGGTTTGCGCTAACGCAACCACGTCGGTTTGTTTACTTATTAATAATGGAACTACCTGCTGCTGTATAGGCGTAGGAGTTGTAAAGCCAAGATCATTAATGGCTCGTTTAAGGCTATCGTTTAGCCCCAATTCTTCAAAGGTCATAATTTGATTTTTAAGTTTATAATTAACTGCTTTTGAAAATTTTATTATGCAGCTAATGCCATACCGGCCGTCACGAAAAGTGCAATAAATAAAACTCTCTGAACAAGTTTTGCGTTGCAAATATACGTCTTATTTGTCATATAACCAAACTATTACGTTTTAGAGGTGGTAAAAAAGCTCGTTTTGCACCGTTTAATTTTCTATTTTTGCACGTTATTTTGAATGAAAAATCACTACGCAATAATTATGGCAGGTGGTATTGGGTCACGATTTTGGCCTATGAGTACCAGTTCGCACCCTAAACAGTTCCTTGATATTTTAGGCACCGGCCGCACATTGCTGCAACAAACATACGACCGGCTTGTAAAACTTTGTCCGGGCGAAAATATTTTTATTGTTACAAGTACTGCTTACCTCGAACTTGTGATCAATCAATTGCCTGAAATAAAAAAAGAAAATATTCTTTGTGAACCTTCACGCAAAAACACAGCGCCTTGTGTAGCTTATGCCTCATACAAAATAAAAAAAATAAACCCTGAGGCTATAACCATTGTTGCACCCAGCGATCACTTGATCACTAAAGAAGAAACTTTTAATAAGGCAATAAAATCGTGTTTTGAAAAAGCGGCCGAAGAAGACTGTTTAGTTACCTTAGGCATTAAACCTACCCGTCCTGATACCGGTTATGGCTACATCCAATATATTGATTCGGGAAAAGAAGAAAAGGATAAACGCATTTTTAAAGTTAAAACGTTTACCGAAAAGCCGGGAGCCGATATGGCTAAATTCTTTTTAGAGAGCGGCGACTTTTTATGGAATTCGGGCATTTTTATCTGGAGCATAAACAGTATCACCAAAGCGCTTGAAATGCATGATGCCGAATTAGCCAATATTTTTAAAGAGGGGATGGATGTTTATAACACCAGTGATGAAGCCAGTTTTATAAACGGCGCGTACAACAGTTGCAAGAATAATTCAATAGACCTTTCAGTAATGGAAAAAGCGAAAAATGTTTATGTGCGCGAATCGATCATAGGTTGGAGCGATCTTGGAACATGGGGTTCGTTGTATGAACATCTTAAACACGATAAAAATAAAAACGCCATTATCGGCAAAAACGTTTTGCAATACGATTGCAACAACTGCATAGTTCAAGTGCCAAAAGATAAATTAGTGGTGCTTCAGGGTTTGGAAGATTATATTGTGGTTGAATCGGAAGGTGTTTTGATGATCTGTAAAAAACAGGACGAACAGCAGATCCGCAATTTCGTTAACGACGTTAAAGTTAATAAAGGCGAAAAATTCGTCTAACTTTCAAAATCTTTCTTCCATTTTTTAAGTATTAAGTTATTGATTATCAATAGTTTAATTCTGTAAAAAGATTTAAGCTCTTTTAACTCCCTCCAATTTTAAAAATGCTGTAACTTTTACTTCTTTATAAACGTCTTATTACTGTAAATGACCGTTTCGGATTATAATTCCTGTGTTGACCAGTACTCGGATGGGTTATACCGTTTCATTTTGAAACACATCCGCAATACAGATACTGCCAGGGATATCGTTCAGGACACGTTTGAAAAAATGTGGCGCAAAGTTAATGAGATAGATGCGCTAAAATCAAAATCGTATTTATTTACAACCGGCTATCATACTTTGATCGATCACACGCGTCGCGCAAAAAAACAAGGTAACTATAATGAAGTTGAAGAAAATAAATTAAGTACTGATAAAAATTACAGCGACCTAAAAGAAATTTTGAATAAAGCCCTTGAACAATTACCCGAAATTCAGAAAACCGTTATCCTTCTGCGCGATTACGAAGGCTACGATTATTCAGAAATTGGCGAAATAACCAATTTAACCGAGAGTCAGGTTAAGGTTTATATTTTCAGAGGCAGACAATTCTTAAAAAATTACATTGGTAAAATAGAAGCAGTGATCTAATGAGCGGCAAAATAAACATAAACAATTACGAAGCATTTTTGCTTGACTACATGGAAGGCAATCTTTCGGGTAAGGATATTGTTTTGTTAAAAGAATTTGTGCTCTTACATCCTGAGTTGGAGATCAATTTAGAAGACAAAGAATTGGTAACGCTTGAAGCGGAGAATATTTCTTTAGATTCAAAACAAGATCTGAAAAAAAATCACGTTTCAATCACCGACGAACAGTTTGTTGCTTATATTGAAAATACATTAAACGAAGAAGAACGACAAAAAATTGACCTTGCTTGCTATAACGACGCATTATTAGCAAAGGAATTGAGGCTTTATAAAAGCACAATTCTAAAAACCGACCACGCGATCGTTTTCGAAAACAAATCGGCACTTAAAAAACAAAACAAGGTTATCTACTTTAGTGCTCGTACATACCTGTCGGCGGCGGCGGCTTTATTATTGCTGCTTGGCTTGTGGTTTGTTTTCAAAAATTCCGATACTGTTATTCAACCAGACCATACCTTTAGCGAGAACAAAACCACCGTTAATACCAATACCATTAACACCGTTAACCCCTCTACCCTTACTAACCAGGAACCCACTCTTAAAAATAATAATGCAGTAGAAGATCGCTTACCTTCTAAAACGAATTTGGCTAATCGCAGCAATACGCCGGTAATAAATAGTTTTACGGCTCCTTTGATCGCTAATAATAAAATTGATTCGGTGATAAAACCAATTGAAGAAAAAATAGTTGTCACCAAAAAAGATACTATCGCTAACGAAACTAAAATTGTCGCTAATAATCCACCGGTTCAAAAAAACGCCTTTATTGTTACCTCGGGAACGGATGATGATGTTGCCAATACGCCTGAACCAAAAAAAGGCTTTTGGAATACTGCCAGTAAAGCGTTAAAAAAACTTAATAATCTTGGGGTTAAAAAAGTTGACGGTCAGGAAACCGTTGCGGTTAACAATGAACAAACCGTTTTGTCGATAGGAAATTTTAAAATTGAAAAAAATAAATATAACCAGGAATAAATTCTATTTAAGACTGTAACTTTTTAAAGAGCTTGAACGTCTTATTACAAAACAACCAAAGTAGAACTCGCTAGCTGTTCACTTCTGGAAAAAAAACAAAATATGAAAACAAAAAACATACTTACGATCCTGCTTTGTTCAATCGGCATTTTCGGAATTGCTCAAAGCAAACAATCACGCGACATAACACCTTTTAAAGGTGTGGATGCTTCGGGTGCCGCTAATGTGTACTTCACTAATTCGGATACTTTAAGTTTAGTATTGGAAGGAAATTCTGACGAACTTAATTACATTGAAACAAAGGTGGAGGACAATGTTCTATACATTAAAACAAAAGGCACCTTCCGGTACCCGTTCAAGATCAAACTAACCGGCAATACCTTAAACTTCATTACCATTTCGGGGGCCGCTTCATTTATTTCGAGTAACGATATTAAAACCGATTCGTTAACCCTCGAAGCATCGGGTGCAGCCAATGTTGACCTGCCGGTTACTGCCAGAAGTGTCCGGGCTACTATCAGTGGCGCTTCAGATGTAACTCTTTGGGGTAATACACAAAATCTTTTTGCCAATGTAAGCGGTGCCTCAGGTTTAAAAGCTTACAAATTAAACTCACTTAACACAACGGTTACCGCTTCGGGAGCGTCGAGCGCTAAAGTATTTGCTTCACAAAAGGTGAACTTAAACGCTACAGGCGCCAGTACCATTAAATTTAAAGGTGAACCAAAGGAAGTTTCGGCCGAAGGCTCCAGCGCTTCTCAGATCATAAAGATAGGTGATGATAATATGAAAAAAAACGGCTCAAGGGATTCGACCACTACATCCTTTAATTGGGGTAAAAAGAAAATAATTATTATTGATAGTAATGATCCCGACACACTTACTGTTTGGGTGAACCATAATAAAAATCACAAACACTGGGAAGGTTTCTTTATTGGAAGCAACGGTTTTGTAACCCCTAAAAACAGTTTCTCAATCGATAAACCATATAATTATATGGAATTGGACGCTGTTTTAATTTCCAATTCAATTTATCACAATACAATTTACACTTATACAAACGCTATATTAATTTAGTTACCGGTTTTGGATTCGACATTAACCAATACCAATTCGACAACAAAGTAACTTTAAATCCCGACAGCTCATTTACCTGGGGAAAAGTAGATTCAACACCTGGCTTTCATTACACGAAGAACCGTTTGTCGAGTTATTTTGTGACAGTGCCCTTACTTTTAGATTTTAATACCAGCAAACGCACCAGAAACAATTTTCACATCAGTGCCGGGGTGGTTGGACAGTATCTTTTAGGAGCTCGCACCAAACAGGTTTTTGAAACCGATGGCGATAAACACAAAAGCATCAGAAACGATGGCTATAACCTTAATCCTTTCCGATTTAACGCCTATGCCAGCGTTGGCTACAAAAACGTGACGCTTTACGCCGAATACGCGCTTAACCCAATGTTCAAAGCTAATCACGGTCCGCAATTATATCCATTCAGTGTTGGAATAAGATTAGTAGAATTTGATTAAGCATTGGTCTGCCATTAAAAGGAACCATCTCTTTAAACGGGATGGTTTTTTTATGCGATCTCGGCAAATTGTAATTCATAAAGGCGCTTGAACTGACCGTTCAATTGCAGTAATTCTTTTTGCGTGCCTTGCTCTATTACCTTTCCTTGTTCTAAAACAATGATCTTGTCTGAATTTTTAATGGTAGCTAAACGATGTGCAATAATAATTGAAGTACGGCCCTCAGTAATTTTTTCGAGCGCTTTTTGTATGAGTTGTTCGGTATGCGTATCAATGGTTGACGTGGCTTCATCCAAAATAAATATTTTGGGATCATAAACGTAGGCCCTGATGAAAGCTATCAACTGTCGCTGACCGGCGGATAATGAAACGCCACGCTCTTGTACTTTATAATTATAATCACCCGGTAAGGAAGAAATGAATTCGTGAAGACCTATTTTTTTAGAAGCAGCTATTACTTCCTCCAAACTGATCGCGGGATTGTGCAATGAAATATTATTGTATATGGTGTCATTGAATAAATGCACGTCCTGAAGCACAACGCCTGTATTTTTCCGAAGCTCCTCCAATTTATATTCCCTTACATTGATGTTATCAATTAAAATCTCCCCTTTATTAATTTCATAGAAGCGACTTAATAAATTAATTATTGTTGATTTACCGGCACCCGTTGCTCCAACAAACGCTACATTTTGTCCGGCTTTAATGCTAAACGACACGTCCTTTAAAACATAATTTTCTTCGCTATAAGCGAACCATACATTTTTAAACTCAATGCTACCTTTTAGTTCGTGCAACTCTGTTCTTCCGCGATCTTCAATGACTTCTTTAGTATCCAAAACTTTAAATACGCGCTCGGCGGCCACAATCCCCATTTGTAGCGTATTTAAACGGTCGGCGAGCATACGTATTGGCCTGAAGAGCATATTTACCATCATCACAAAAAAAGTAATATCACCTAAGCCAATATTCATGCTGTTGTTTTTGGCTCCAATGAACCATATAAGCATAGCGATAGAAAGTGCCGAAAGAATCTCTACCACCGGAAAAAATATAGAATAATACCAGATTGACCTTATATTCGCTTTTCGGTGTTTATCGTTAATTTTCTCAAATTTTTCATACTCACTTTTCTCACGATTAAACAACTGAATGATCCGCATGCCGGTAATATGTTCCTGTGTAAAGGAATTTAACGAGGCCACGGCATTTCTTACTTCAGTAAATGTTTTCTTTACACCATTCTTAAATAAATTGGTGGCGACCGCTAAAAGAGGTATAGTGGTAAGAACTATCAACGTAAGTACCCAGTTCTTTACAAACATCATTACTATAAAAACTGAAAGCATTAAGATATCACCGGTAATTACAATAAATCCCTGGGCAAAAACATCGCTTAAGCTTTCAATGTCGGAAATTGCGCGTGTAACCAGCATCCCTACCGGGGTATTATCAAAGTAAGAATTTTTTAAAGACAGGATATGTTTATAAACCTGATTTCGAAGGTCCTTAACAATGTTTTGTCCTAAAAAGCTGGTAACATAAATATTAACGAATTGTAGAAGAGCTTCAAAGATCAAAGTGGCTAGTATAAGCGCCCCAACAAAATTTAACGAAGCAACGTCTTGCCCATTGATCACAAAATCATTCAGTGCTTTATTGATGAGTAAAGGTCGTACGATAGCGAATCCGGCGAGTATCAATGTTAGGACAAGCGCCGAATAAAATTGTTTCTTATAGCCTTTGGTGTAAGATAAAATTCGCTTTACCAAACCCAAATTCAATTTATTCTTTTTTGGTTCTTTCACTAAATTATAATATCCGGATATTTTACTTCCACTAAAAATAATCCTTGAGCGGGCGCCGACATGCCCGCCTCTGTTCGTTTCTTTTGCGCAATAATATTTTTAAAGTCGTCTTTAGTTATTTTCTTTCTTCCCACCATTACCAACGTGCCCACAATGGCCCTAACCATGTTCCTTAAAAATCTATCTGAAGTAATTACGAATTTCCATTGATCATCACTTATCTTTTCCCACTTTGCATAAGACACTTTGCAATTGTTTGTTTTAACCTGCGTATTCAATTTACTGAAACTTGTAAAATCGGAAGTGGTTAACAAGATCTCCGCCGCTTTATTAATCAACACAAAATCTATATCGCCATACTGATACCAGGAAGTATCGTCAATAAAAGGATCCTTTTTTTGGTGAATAAAATAATGATAGGTCCTTGAAACAGCATCAAAACGGGCGTGGGCGTCATCTTTTACCTTTTGTATACTTTCAACGCAGATGTCATTTGGTAATACCGTATTAAATTTATAAAGCCAGTGTTTTTCATTTTCCTTCAGGTCTGTTTTTTTCAGATCAAAATGCGCCACGTAATTTTTTGCATGAACACCCGTATCTGTTCTTCCGCAGCCCGTTATTTCAACTTTCTCTTGCAGCAACATCGCTAACTTTTCTTCCAGGATCTGTTGAATAGTATTAGGGGTATTCTCCTGGATCTGCCACCCGTTGTATTTACTACCTTTATATGAAAGCTTTATAAAATAACGCGGCATATTCCTTTTCTGATATTCGGAGGTTTTTGGTTTATTACTTAAGGGTCCGTATTGGAACCTTATAACATTACAAATTTACTAAATTGTTTGGGGTTACGGACTAAGGAATTAATTAATATCTTTACGTTCCTTATGGGCAAAATTCAAAAGAACATAGTGATGAACGATATTGAAGTAATTGATACTTCGGTTGAGGGAAAAGCCGTTGCCAAACATGAAGGCATGGTGATCTTTTGTGAAGGCGCTGTGCCGGGCGATATTGTAGACCTCAATATTTACAGAAAGAAAAGCAAATTTGCCGAAGCTAAAGTGATAACCATAAAAAAAGCATCTCCGCATCGTGTTAAACCGGCCTGCGATCATTTTGGTGTTTGTGGCGGATGCAAATGGCAAAATTTAAGTTACGCCGCGCAACTTCAGTTTAAACAAAAATTTGTTCACGAT
>JBGASH010000108.1:0-10096 GCA_044229775.1 Bacteroidia bacterium | reverse complement strand
CATCAGGCCGAAGAAGCCCTGAAGTATACCAATAAAATAGGCGTTATGCTAAATGGAAAGATCTTGCAGATAGGCGAACGCGATAGCATGTATTATAATTCAAAGAACTTAAAAGCGGCCAAGATCCTTGGCGATTATAATATTTTAAGTCACAAAGAATTTGAAATTTCGTCGGCGTATTACAAAAAACATCGCAGAACATTTTTACGTCCAAACCAATTCGAACTGGTTTCACTAAAAAAGAGTTGTGATCTAACCGTTAGTTACATCAATCATTTTTTTAACGGAAAGTGTTATGAGATCTTGACACGTACAAAGTCGGGTGCCGACTTCATTTTCTATACACCCAAAATACCCGCCTCTCAAAACAATTTACTGCTCAAAATCATACACTAGTATCTTATTGTACTACAATGATTTACGAGCTTTGTAATTTTACCGATTTTCAAAATTCCGGTTCTTTTCGTAAATTAGCGGTCGCCAACAGTTGGCATTTTTATGCGTTACACGCTTCGTTTTTTTATCAGTTGGATCATAGCGGCCACCGCAATGTACTCGGCCTTTTATGTGTGGCATGGCGTGATATTGAACGATTTTAAACAAATTGAATTTTCGATGACGCTGTTTTATTTAATGACAGCCGCCGCCTATCTAATTATTTCCTTTTTGCTTTACCGTGTTTTTGAAACACGCATCATGCAATTTTTTGATAATGTTATCTTACGCGGATTTGTTGCCGCCGCTGTTGTTGGAATAACCTTATTTATTCTAATGACCGTTCTTCATATTCAATTTACCAAAAACGTTACAAGCACTTATTTAATGGTTGATCTCTGCTGGCAGGTGGCCGAGCAGTGTTTAGGTAGCGTCTTCATTGTATTGTGTAAACAATTCATTTACGAGCCGCCGGCCGAAGAAGTTATTTAATACTACCCGAAAATTTATAGGTTATTTTATTTATCCAACAGAGTGATCCGGTCTTTCCCGTCAATTTCCTTCCACTCTACTTTTACATTCTGACTTTCGATCGAATCAATGGTCATTCCAATATACTTGGCCTGAATTGGCACATGGCGAGAAAAACGTCGGTCAACCAACACCAATAACTCCACATCTTTGGGTCTCCCAAAAGCCAACATGGCATCCAATCCGGCACGAATGGTACGTCCGGTAAATAAAACATCGTCAACCATTATCACGTTTTTGTCTTCAATAATAAAGTTGATATTAGTTGAGTTAGGGATCAATTCTTTTTTCCTGAAATCATCGCGGTAAAAAGTAATATCCAGATCGCCGCAATTCACTTTCTTGTTCTTTAGGATCTTTTCAAGCTCATTTTTGATGCGATGCGCCATATAAATACCTCTGGGTTGCAAACCAATGATAACCGAATCACTAAAATCGTTATGTACCTCAATTAACTGATGGCACAACCTGGTAATAGTAACCTGAAAACGCTCGCTGTCTAATATTACTTTTTGCTTCACTAAACAAATTTAAAATTAAGAATCAAGAATTAAAAATTAAATCGACCTTTCTTTCGCCAATTTGCTGGCGCCACATAGCGTAATACAAGCCTTTTATCCCAAGCAGCTCTTCGTGTTTACCCTGCTCTATTATTTTACCTTGCTCAAGCACATATATCTTATCGGCATGCATAATAGTTGACAAACGATGAGCGATCAGAACCGTGATCTGGTCCTGTTTGGAAGAAATATTACGAATAGTTTGCGTTATCTCGTCCTCGGTTATTGAATCGAGCGCCGACGTGGCCTCATCAAAAATAAGCAGTTGCGGTTTACGCAGTAAGGCACGTGCAATTGACAAACGTTGTTTCTCACCACCCGATACTTTAATACCACCTTCACCAATAGTACTGTAAATTCCTTTTTCGGCGCGTTTCAATAAATTGCCGCAAGCCGCTTTCTCAAGTACATTCAAAATTTCATCATCAGTAGCGGTTGGTTTAACAAATAACAAATTATCGCGAATGGTGCCCGAAAACAATTGCGCGTCCTGTGTTACAAATCCTAACTGAACGCGGAGCTCATTTAAATTAATTTGTTTCGAGTTCTTGTTATTCAGTAATATTTCTCCATCTACGGGCTGATATAATCCCACCAATAATTTTACAAGTGTAGTTTTACCACTTCCGCTAGGCCCAACAAAGGCGATTGTTTCGCCACTGTTTATTTCGAAGGTAATATTTTCAACAGCCTTCGTGCTGGCTGTTTGATGTTTAAAGGATACGTTCTTAAACGTTAATTGTTTTATATCTCCCAACTGCACCGGATCTTTAGGCTTGTGTTCCGACTCTGAATTCATTAGTTTTTTAAAGTTACTCATAGAAGCAGCTGTTTCATTGTATACCATAATGATATTGCCCAACTCTTGCAATGGATTAAAAAGAAAAAACGAAAAGAACATCAAGGTGATAAGATCACCCGGTTCTATTACTTTATTAAAAACAAAATAATACAAGGCGAAAACCAGTAAAGAACGCATTAGATGAACGGTTGTACCCTGCACAAAACTCAAACTTCTTATAAAACGCACTTTTTTGAGCTCTAAACCTAAAATTTTAATAGTGGTTTGGTTCAATCGATTTATTTCCTGATCAGTTAAACCCAAACTCTTTACCAATTCAATATTGCGTAACGATTCGGTAGTGGCCCCTGCCAAAGCTGTGGTTTCTCCCAATATTTTTTTTGAGATGGCTTTTATTTTCTTTCCTAAGAACGAACTCACTAAACCAACCACAGGTACGGTTATTAAAAAAACCGGTCCAATTGCCCAATGGATGCTCATAGAATAAACAAACACAAACACCACACCCACCAGCGATTGAAACACTAAAGAAATAAATAGAGTAATAAATTTTTCGGAGTCACTTTTAACTTTTTGGAGCTTACCCAATGTTTCGCCACTGCGCTGATCTTCAAAATCCTGATATGGCAGATCCAACGCTTTCTTAATACCGTCGGTATACATTTGCGCCCCCGACCGTTGAATAATTATATTGGTGAAATAGTCCTGGAAGTTTTTAGCAATACGCGATACCATTGCCGCCCCAATGGAAAGAAATAAAAAGAATAACAGATCCCTTAAAAATAAATTATAGTCGCCTTTGTAATCGGCCAGATGAACACCACAACGGTTAAGCAACTTACCAACGATAATGGAATCGCACAATGAAAAACACTGGTTGATAGTAGCTAAAAAAAGTGCGAGGAATAAAAGTCCTTTGTACTGTCTTACGTATTGATAGAGTATCCGCATTAAATTTTTATTGAGCGTTCCAGCCGCCATCTGCAGGAATAGCGGTTCCGGTAATAGTTGTGGCCGCATCACTGGCTAAAAAAACCGCTAATTGCCCAAGGGTTTCAACCGGTACAAATTCTTTAACCGCTTGTTTGGCCAACATTATTTTGCTGACAACCTCGCTTTCGGGAATGCCATGTGTTTTAGCCTGATCGGCAATTTGTTTTTCTACCAGAGGGGTTTTAACGTAACCCGGACAAATGGCATTGCAGTTAATATTATATGGTGCACCTTCAAGACCAATGGTTTTAGTAAAACCAACGATGCCGTGTTTACTGGCCACGTAGGCGCTTTTAAATTCGGAAGCAACCAAGCCGTGCGCCGAGGCAATATTGATAATGCGACCAAATTTTTGCTCTTTCATTCCTTTCCAAACCGCTTTGGTCAGGTAAAATGCCGAGGTTAGATTAATAGCAATAATGGCGTTCCATTTTTCATCCGGAAATTCATCAATTGGCGAAACATGCTGGATGCCGGCGTTATTAACTAAAACGTCAATTGTTTTAAATTTAGCGTTCGCTTCATTTACCATCGCCCGCAATTCTTCGGGCTTAAGCATGTTAGCAGTTGAGAACATGGTTGTGATCCCAAATTCTTTTGCTATTGAAGCTGCTATTTCAGGACCGTTAGTTTCAAGGCCATTAAATACGATGTTATATTGTTTAGTCCTGGCAAATTCGCGGGCAATTCCTAATCCGATGCCGCTGCTGCTACCGGTAATTAATACAGTTCTCATGAGAAGATATTACCCTGTAAAGCTATTAAATAATACGGTCATAAAAAAACCCGTTTCGGTTAAAAGAAACGGGTTTTTGTTTAGATAGAAAGATCAGTTTTTAAGGATCACAAGCGGTTTGGTTGTAATTAACGATCCTGATGAGACCTTCATAAGGTAAGAACCATTAGCCAATTCTTTTACATCTATTTCGGTAACTTCCGCTTCCGAGATCAGTTCCATCACTTTTCTTCCCGAAAGGTCATATACCTCAATTCGGTTTTTTGTAATTGAACCGTTGCTAAATTTAATTTTCACTTTATCACTGGCGGGATTTGGAAAAACACTAAACTCAATGGGTTTGCTCTCTTGTTTAACAGTAAGAACACCGCCGCCCGAAATATAAGCCACGCTGTCAATATCAATATAGGTACCATTAGTATTAACATCAGGTACAATATGCCAGAAGGCAAAACGCCCCTGCACAGTTCCTGTAATTCCACTGAGTGTAAGCGAGTATTGTGTCCAACCTAAAGGATAATTACTGGTAGTAAGACTGGGATTAATATCTAAAAGAACTGTGTTGAATGGTGCAGTTGAATTAGCCTGACTTCCTGTAACCTGGGCAGTGCCACTGGTACTTAGTCTTACCTGCATATTATCGGGATAAGCCGTATTTCCGCCTTCTTTGGTAGTATAAAAAACAATAGAAGACCCATTATAAAGATTAACAACAGGCGACATCAACCAATTACTTATAGTATCGGTACTGCTCGTGGATAAACAGGTCTCAAACGATGACTGAAAACAATCACTGCCCGACTGAGAAGTTACAGCAGAAGTACCTCCTGAGCTAAGATACCAGGCTCTCGCAGTTGGATCAAGCACCTTTGAATTGGATTTCCACTTCCAACCTTGCGTTTTAACCGCGCTGGAATCATCGAACTCCTGAACAAAGGCCTGTGCGAACAAATGCGCTTTTGTAAAAAGAACAAATGCTCCAAAAAGTATAAATTTTTTCATTGGTAAATTGGTTTTAGTTGTCTTTCAAATTTACAAAAAAAACCAATTCTTATCCAATGTTCTAATTGTTAATTTTATACCGGTAGATCTCCTCAATATCCTCTTGTCCGTCGTGAATAACACAGAGGTCGGTTATTAACCCATTGTTAATACCGTATACCCAACCATGCAAATGTAAAGGACGTTTATTCCATGCCTGTTGTACAATGGTGGTTTTAGCCAGATTACGTACCTGCTCTATCACGTTTAATTCGGTAAGACGGTCGGCCCGCTTGTCAAACGTTTCAATGGCATCCAATTCGTTGCGGTATTTACTGTAAACATCTTTAATATTACATAGCCAGTTGTCAACAAAACCATGGAATTGATTATCCATTGAGGCCCTAACACCTCCGCAACCATAATGGCCGCAAACAATAATATGCTTAACCTCTAAATAACTCACAGCGTATTCCACCACGCTTAAAAGGTTAGTATCGGTATGAACCACTAAATTGGCAATATTGCGGTGCACGAATATTTCACCACTGCTGGTATTGGTAACTTCATTGGCCGGTACTCTGCTGTCGCTGCAGCCGATCCATAAATAATCGGGCTTTTGCCCTAGCGATAATTTTTTAAAATATTCCGGGTCATCAAATCGTTTTTCCATGGCAAACTTTTTGTTGCCGTCAATCAATCTTTTATAACTTTTATCTAAACTCATAATTAAAATTTTTAATGATTACTTAATACTTTTACTTCCTGAATATCTTCCAGATTAACTTCTATTTTTTTTACGTTAGCAGATTGCTTGAAAGCACTGATCAGTTCCAGAACATCTTTATCAATAAAATGTGTTCTTCCACCGTCAATAAACACCACCGAATTGGTTGGTATGCTTTTAAACACTTCAATAAATTTTCCTTTATTGATAAAGGTGATGTTTTGCGATAATTTCATAAATACATGCATACGGCCGTCTATCTCTTCCCTTATAAGCTTAAACGGTGATTTGTAGTTTTGTTTAAGAATAAAGAAAATAGCCACCACTATTCCAACCGATACACCTTTAAGCAGATCAGTAAATAACATGAATCCTACGGTAACGATGAATGGTAAAAACTGATCGAGGCCCATTTTATAAATACTGATAAAAATATCAGGGCGTGCCAGCTTATAACCGGTCATGATCAATATGGCGGCCAGCGCTGCCAAAGGAATTAACTGAAGAACGTTCGGTAAAATAAAAATGGCGATGAGAAATAATACGCCATGAATAATAGAGGCCATTTGCGTTTTACCGCCTGCCATAACGTTGGCCGAACTTCTTACGATCACCGAGGTTATTGGTAAACCACCGATAAGCCCACTAATTAAATTGCCGGTACCTTGTGCAATAAGTTCGCGGTTAGTGGGTGAGATCTGATTATCAGGATCCAGCTTATCGACCGCCTCCAGAGATAAAAGTGTTTCGAGACTAGCTACGGCCGCGATTATAGCCGCCACTTCGTATATCTTCGGATTCTTAAACTGCGAAAAATCGGGATGCGTAAGAGATCCAAACAGATCACTAACACTCTTAAATTCGGGGAGTGTTACAAGGTGCTCGTCCTTTACTTCAAAAGAAGGAACAAAATAATGGAACATCAGATCCAATAATACGGCCACTACTACCACCAATAATGCCGAAGGGATCTGGTTCAAAAATTTGTTTTTAGAAATTACTTTTGTTTGCCAAAGGATAATGATAGCGACTGAAATTATTGCTATTGTTACTGAACCCGGACTAACATAACTGAACATTTTTACAAATTCAGAAAAACTATTTTCGCCATCGGCCTGAAGAAATGTTTCATCACCTTCAAAATCGCGGTCGTAACCAACCAGGTGAGGAATTTGTTTGATAATTAAAATTATACCTATTGCAGAAAGCATTCCTTTAATAACCGCAGTAGGAAAATAATATCCAATGGTACCGGCTTTAATAACGCCCAATAAAATCTGGATGAGTCCGGCAACACATACCGATAATAAGAAAGCATCGAAGGACCCTAATTGCGCAACAGATGTGAGAACGATACTTGTTAAGCCTGCAGCAGGACCACTGATAGAAAGTTTGGAACCACTAATGGAAGCTACTACAATACCGCCAATGATACCGGAAATGATACCGGAAAACAACGGGGCATTTTGCGCCAACGCTATACCTAAGCACAATGGCAGTGCCACCAGAAATACTACAAGTCCGGCACGGAGGTCGTTTTTGATATTTGAAAACATAGTTTAATTTTTTAAAAAATTTAACATTACAGCACTTATGCTGCATAATAATTTTAAAAAAAACTAAGCTTTAGGAGGCGGGGTTAATTTGTCGAGGGGATTTTGGCTGGAAAAAATATATTTTTCGTAGCCGAATTCACTGGATGAGTGAAATAATGCAAAACTAAAATGTTTGAATTCATTCAAAAAATCGTCGATCTCCAATTCGTTGGAGTTCTCAGTCTCTTTTTCCTTCGAATCTTTTGTATTCATATCCGAGTCTTCGGACAATTCAATAGTATATAGCTCGCTTTTTACTTTTAAAGCGTTAATAAGATTTTTTGATAGGGAAAAACAAAGCCCTATGATACAAAAAAAGAAAATAATATGTGTTTTTGTTTTCGCGTAACAAATATACAAAATTAAACCGGAAGAAAAAAACTAGAACATGATCTGATACTGTACAATAAGACAGCTCTTTCTGGCGCCTGGTTTAATATTAGAATTCGCGTCAACCGAATAAGTTGGACGATTCTGATAATTCATTGAGATCTTTGAATTATGACCTTTAATGAACCAATTTAAACCGGCATCAAACAACAACATCGGCTTGTGTTGTAATGCTTCATAATCGGCATACTGAGCACTGGCAAATGGCATTAGATGGCCATGACCTTCCCCCAATAATTTCTTTGGCAACAATAATCCAACCTGAGCGTAAACTACCGACCCTGTTCCAAACATTGGGAATGAATTTCCATAGGCATTTGATTGAACCATGTTAGTTGCAGTAGACGCCGTTGCCGGATTCATAATACCGTTATACCGCAAATAATTTTTTCCATAATTAGTATTATAATATCCTGCAAAAGCACTGATAGCAGTTCCCTTTTCTTTATTTAACGGCATATCTAAAAATGTTTCAAAACTAAAGTGCATCATGTTAGCATAGGTGGTATCCTTATAAGCACCACTGGTATCAGGCGCAAGGAACCAGGTAGCCGATTTTTGATACACCCCGCCTATTGCTACATTCCACACTTTTTTAGTCCCTAAATATGTTCCGGTCATGTAAGGGGTATTATGGCTTTCATTTTCAAAAATATTATATGCAAAATAGCCGCCAAACTGATTGTTAATACCCGGACCATGACCATTAGGAAACGCATTGACATTTACAAATGTGGCACTTTTACCAAGAGCCGGAGGCGTTGCGCCACTTGAATTTATGGGGAATGGATTCGACATATACATGCGGTAATCCAATTTTCCTAACTGTCCGCGTGCATATATTGCCAACCGCCTGTCAAATTGATCGATCTGATCAACCGAGTATTGTAAAAAAACAGGAACATCTAACGTCATGATCGTGCCAACAGAGGGCTGAGAAAAACGCGAAAGGCCATTCATAATGGTTAAACCCGCCCCTACTTTTAGCTGATTCTTTTTAGACAACTTGTATTCGCAAACGGCATCATGAAAAAAAGCAGCGATCTTACGATTACTGGTATAATTATAAGCGTTATTGAAATTATTTTGTCCAAATTGGAAATAAATGAACGTTCTGTCATTTATTTGTCCGAACATTTGAATACGGGTTCTTCTTAATCCTATATCAAAAGTTGAAGGCGCGTTTTTAGAAAAAAGTGTTGTACCATCATTACTTTCATTATAACGCAACCAGGTTTGATTCATAAAAATGGCCTGGAAATAATGCGACCCATCTGCATTCATATTAAATTTTAAAGCCGACTTTTCGGCTATAGACTGAGGGGCTTGTTTTTTCACGGTATCGGCTTGTTGTGCCCATGCGGTTATGCTTAAAAAAAAGCTTAATCCAATGATCTTGATCTTTTTCATGATGTTTGTTTTAAGGTGCAATTGTAAATTCAACTATAAACCCATTCCCTGCTTTGCTTTTGTAATTAGCTATTTGCGCTCCCATCGAAAGTATAAAATGATAAGGCAAATACCAAGCAAAACCAATAGTGCTTTGTCCTAATGAATGTCGCCCACTCATATGATCGGCCATAATAGATAATTTTTTTTCAATAAGGTATTTTTCTATTCCTCCCTGAAATCCCAAATTTTTCGCAAGATTATTACATTTGGAACTATCACGTCCCAAATAATTATTATTAGCATAAAAACCACCGGCTGTTATTTTGAGTCCGAGCTCTTCGGAATAATAATCCAAGTTAGAATAAACATAACAATCAAAATTATTATGAAAAAGATAGGGAATTCCCATTTGAAACCCTGTGCCTAATTCGAAATTACGACCAAAGAAAAAACCCTTCTGACTGTTAATGAAAATCTCTGGTGAAACCGGACCCACCCAATTGTTATTATTATCTGAAAAAGCGAATTTCATGTTTTTTTGCTTTTCAAAATCAACATTGAGTACGTTGGCTCCTATTTCGAAATTATTTGGTAAGCCGTAACACATTGTTAAATTGCTTTGCAAAGAGGTTTTGTTTAGATTTATTTGCTCTTGTGCAAAAAGTTTTTTTGAACGTGTGATTTCCGATGAAGGAATATTAAAATAATTTTGTTGACCGTATCCAATAAAAGCGACCAAACATAGTGATAGAATAGCTATTTTAATTTTTGTGCTCACAAAGATGGATGCCGGGGTCCTTTAAAGGGCTTGCCAAACCCCGGGGGCGAAAACTATGAAAGCTTATTACTAAGCTAACCCCGGGGCAGGCAAGTGTCTTTATTTTATGGTCTTTAATATTCTGGTTGATGTTGGCGCGTGCGACAATTGTCGGTGATTTTCGAAACCTCTGATCT
>JBGASH010000107.1:0-10235 GCA_044229775.1 Bacteroidia bacterium | reverse complement strand
CTTTATATTCAAGGTGTTTTTCTGAAACAAAAGTTGGATCCCATTTCACGATTAAAGGAAGTGATAAAATGAAAATCGCATTCGCTGGAGTTGGTAAACCGATAAAAGATTCACTTTGTCGCGTGTCATTATTGAATATTGCAAGGCGAACTCCAGAAAATATTGTTATAATAAAACCAAAGTAATGAATGTAATTCCAATTATTTCCATCGTGAGTTACAAGAAAACCAGTTTCGTCTTTAAATCCAGACTCTAAAAGAATTCCATATTGAATAATTTTAAACATTACCACCCCCGGCACCACGCCAAAAGTTACCATATCAGCTAATGAATCCAGGTCTTTTCCTATTGGTGAACTAACGTTTAGTAATCGGGCGGCAAATCCGTCAAAAAAATCTAACACTGCGGCAATACCTACAAGGTAGGCGGCCCAAACCAAATTACCTTCAAAGGCCTGTACAATGGCCAAACACCCGCATAATAAATTACCACAGGTAATGGCATTGGGTATGTTTTGTTTGATCTTCATTTAATTATCTTCATCAAATGTATTAATAAATGTTTTAAAATTTTACTTTTGTGTACTAATTAGTGAGAAATGAAAATCATTTGCATTGGCCGCAACTATGCCGAACACGCTAAAGAAATGAAAAGCGATGTACCCACCGAGCCTGTTTTTTTTATGAAACCCGATACTGCCCTTTTGAAAGAAGGCGATTTTTATATACCTGATTTTACAAAAGATTTGCATCACGAGATCGAATTGGTTTTAAAGATCTGTAAAGCCGGTAAACACATCGCCGAAGAGTTTGCTCATAATTATTACGAAGAGATTGGTTTGGGAATTGATTTTACAGCACGGGATCTACAAGCGAAAGCAAAAGAAAAAGGATTGCCTTGGGAAAAAGCAAAGGCATTCGATAACTCGGCCCCCATTGGAAAATTTGTAAAAAAAGAAAGTTTAAAAGGGGATATTAATTTTGAATTGAAAATTAACGGTACCTCTAAACAAATTGGTAACTCAAAAGATCTTATTTTCAGTTTTAATAAAGTGATCGCCTATATTTCACAATTTGTAACCTTAAAGACCGGTGATCTTATCTTTACAGGAACCCCCGAAGGAGTTGGACCGGTAAAGCAGGGCGATAAACTGGAAGGATTTTTAAACGGCGAATCTTTTTTAAAATTAAATATTAAATAGGTTATTAATTATTCCGGGTTTGTTATTCCGGGACATTTATTATTAGAAAAAAATATTTGGCCAAAAGACGCTCATTTTAAAACGGAATAACCCGAAGCCCAAAACCCGAAATATGTTATTGAAAACAATTCCAATATTTTTCATCAAATTCTATCAATACACCATTTCTCCATTGTTGCCTAATACCTGTCGCTATACCCCAAGTTGTTCGCAATATGGTATTGATGCTATAAACAAACATGGGGTATTTAAAGGTTCATGGATGGGATTTAAACGTATTTTACGATGTAATCCGTGGGGTGGACACGGTTACGATCCCGTTGAGTAATCGGTTTTTTTTGAATAAATTTGGGTTATGTTATCGGTGAAATGGTTATTCATTATTCTTTTGTCGGGTTTGCTGTTTTCGTGTAAAAAAGACACTGAGATCAAAAACAATTCATCGTCTGGTCCGGTTGATCAATACAGCTTTTATGTTCCCGAAGGATGGCCCGATCCGGTTTATAAGTTTGATGGAAATCCTGTTTCGTATGATGGGTTCATGTTGGGGCGATATTTGTTTTACGAAAACATGTTATCATTAGATAGTACCATTTCCTGCGGCAGTTGTCATCAACAGAATTTTGCTTTCACTAATGGCCCTAGTCATAAAGTAAGCCACGGTGTAAATAATTTATTCGGAAAAAGAAACGCGCCGGCATTATTCAATTTGAATTGGAACGTTAAATTAATGTGGGATGGTAGCGTGAACAATTTGGAGAACCAACCAATTGCCGTAATTCAAAATCCGTTAGAGTTTGCCATTAATATCAATACAGCTGTTGATCGCCTCGCGGCCTCTCCTAAATACAAAACGTTGTTCAGTAAGGTATATGGCGACACCGTTATAAATTCGCAACGCATGTTAAAGGGGTTAGCCCAATTCTTAGGAATGTTGATGACCTATAACAGTAAATATGATAAAGTAAAACGGGGCGAAGAACACTTTACGGCTTCCGAAAATAGCGGATACGCCATCTTTAAGGCAAATTGCGCCATTTGTCACACAGAACCTTTATTCAGTGATTTTACTTTTCGGAATAAAGGGTTACCTGTGAGTTTTCAGCTTGATAGCGGGCGTTACGCCATAACCGGAAACAGTTTAGACATGTTTAGATTTAAGGTACCTTCATTGCGTAACCTGGCATTTACCGCGCCTTATATGCACGATGGTCGTTACAATACATTGGATGAAGTTTTTACATTTTTCACATCAGGCGTGGCCAATACGCCTAATCTTGACCCGTTTATGGCCATTAGTCATAATCTTTCGGAACAAGAACGGGGCGACCTCCTAAATTTTTTAGCTACGCTGAACGACTATTCGTTTGTAACCGATCCTCGCTTTAAAGAAATTCACTAAATTTTATGATCACTTCTTTGCGGGACATTCAGAATTTATATATTTGCCAAAATTATTTTAAGGAATGTTAACCCTAATTGCAGATAGCGGCTCAACAAAAACAGATTGGGTATTGGTTGATAAAGAAAAGGTTCTTTTAACCATTAAAACCATTGGGTTCAATCCTTATTTTCAAAAAGAGGAACAGATAAAGAGCGAGATCGTTTCCCATCTAAAGCCCGCATTAAAAAGTTATTTGACCGGAGAGGAAAACGTTCACTATTATGGTGCCGGGTGTTCAAACCCTACCAATGTGAAAATAGTAGCCGATGCGGTGTCGGATGCTTTGGATTTGAAAAATGTGGAAGTAAATCACGATCTGTTAGCGGCGGCACGTGCCCTTTGCGGTACCGACGCCGGTATTGCTTGTATATTAGGAACAGGAAGTAACAGTTGTTTGTACGACGGGAATATTGTGATAGAAAATGTGCCTTCTGTTGGCTATTTGTTTGGTGACGATGGGAGTGGGGCGGATATCGGAAAAAAATTCATTCAGGCGTATTTTGATGGCGAACTCCCCGAAAAAATGAAAAAGGCCTTTGAGGCTAATGGTTATAATCGCGAGGAAATATTGGACAACGTTTATAAAAAACCAATGCCGAGCAAATATTTGGCTTCCATTAGTAAATTTATTTCACCGTATTCAAAGACCCCGTTCATGCACGGGCTTATTAAAAATGGTTTGAATACTTTTTTTGACAAGCAGGTAAGTAAATATACCAACTCCCGCGAATACAAGGTTCATTCTGTAGGATCGATCGGGTGGAATTATAAAAATATTTTGCTGGAAGTAATTAACGAAAAAGGATACAAAGCGGGCAATATCATTCAATCACCCATTGATGGGTTGGTTAAATATCATCAGGCGTTGCTATAGGTACAAGTGTTATTTGTATATTGTGTCTATTAACTCATGATAAATATTTTTAAGAATAAATTAACCATCAATGTTTTATTGATTGTTATCATTTTTATCATTTCTGTTCTCATTCGTCTTGATAATTTAAGAGCTCCTCTTGGCAGGCATCATGAATTCATTACAGGGCACGTTTTAAGTACCGTTAGTATTTTAGAATCTAACGGGGCGTCAGCCCATTATTTTGCCCCTGTTGCAACTTTCAATTCTTCAGCAGACTTAGCTGTTGCCGCTAAAGATTCACTAAAAGATAAACGCGGTTACGGTTATTATACTTCTTATCCACCTTTCTGCTTTACTTTGCCTTATTTTATTTTTAAAGCGACAGGCACCCATGCTTCTATAGCCGGAATTCGCCTAATTAGCCTTATAAATCATTTTTTATGCGCTTTACTGATACTTTTAATAGTTAACCGGATGTATGGAAAAAAACTTAAGGAGACTATTTATTATCCTTCCTATATAGCGTACTTACTGTACTTGTTTGCCGCAGGAAATCTTTGGTTCCATGCTAACTTATGGTTTGCGGACATGCTTGTTCATTTATTTATTTTGAGTTCACTGTTCGTTTTTATGTCCATTTATGAAAAACCGGCGGAAAAACTAAAACGAAAAGTTGTCTTATTGTTTGTCTTCACTTTTTTAGGTGTTTACACAGAATACCTTGCTCTTTTCGTTGCTTTTTTCATTGGGGTTTATTTGCTGTTAAAATTAATAAAGAATCGGAAATACATTATTTATCTTATAACAATCATAGTAGCTTCCGTTTCATCTTTAGGATTGGTTGTTTATCAATATTCAAGTATTGCTGGTTTTAAGAATTATAAACAAGCTGCGATATCAAAATATAAAGTCAGGAGTGGTTATGACAAGGCTTATTTTAAGAGCGGCCAACCAACTATTTATGATAGACATAATTTAGATGGGATATGGTATAATTACACCATGAATTATAACGCTTTAGTATTGTATTCTGAAATCAGTCTTGTTATTTTGTATTGTATTCTGAAATCAGTCTTGTTATTTTAATCTTGCTGTTTTTGATGAATTTGTACCGAAAAAAAAAGTGGAGAATATCAGCACATTGGTATGTCATCGGCCTTCTTTTTTTAGCAATTTTAACGCACCATTTAGTATTCTTTAATTTTACGGTGATACATGATTTTTCAGTTTTAAAGGTATCTATGCTATTATCTCTATTCGTTGCTTCAGTGATAGGTTTAGTATATGAAAACATTGATTTCGCTCATGGAAAAAAAATTATACTTGCTACAGCTCTTGCTGGCACATTCGTTTTTGTTCATTTTTCAATGAGAGCCTATTATAGGGTAAATAATAGTAATGGCGATTACCTTATACAAAAGGTGGTAGGCGAAACTATAGCCAAATATGCTGAGCAAGATGAACTGGTGTTCATTAACGAATATCCAACTCCCGTGATGTGTTGGTACGCTAAGCGAAACGTAATTAGTATTGGCCCTTATGATGTGAAATGGGCCCGCTGGTATCTTGGGTATTACCAGAACCGGAAGGCGATATTAATACAAGGAAAACAAAAAGACAGAGATTATGTGATGTATGTTACCCGATTTGCTTACGGTACTGATTCAATAGCGGTAGCTAAAGTTGAAACTAAATTAGAATGAGGGATAGGAACACTCATTTAAACTTTATTAATTTAAAATTATTCCCTTTCATCCAGCTTCGTACCAGATCATTGGCATCAGGATAAAAGGGTTTTTCTTTTACCAGATATTTGATCTCCTCTTCATTAGCAACCTGTGTTCCTGAATCAAGATAACCGTAACCCTTCACATTATAATTCTCAACCATTATTACCGAACGTTCTTCGTCGTGCCGGCCGCGGTCTAAAATAACAAAATCCTTTGCCGAAAAAGTAAATTCATTCACTAATTCATTTGCCCTTTTATTGTAATCGTCAACAGTTTCCTCGCCGCAGCAAATACCGTTGCATTTTTTGATCTGATGATTAAAACAAATGGCCTCTTCACTGGTTAATCCACAGTATTTTAAACAAAGTAAATGTTCGTCTATCCAATTTTCAAGGCGTTCTCGGGCCGCGCCATAAGTATTGAACGACATAAGCGCCTTACCTCCTTCGTTGTATTCGGTGATCCTGAAATTGATAATGCCGGTGTCGTCTTTTTCCCAACAAATGCTATGGGTAAAATTATCCGACTTACGCATGCGGTTATATTTAGGTTTGTGTTTTTTGATCTCCTCGGCTTCCATCAACAAAGCTACCAGTTCGCTGCCGGTTAAAACAAAATCCACATTATACAGGTCGTTCAACATTTTTTTTCCTTTTTGTTCCTGCGTGTTAAAATGACTAACGGCCCGCTGATAGATGTTCTTACTTTTTCCTATATAAATTATTTTCCCTTCTTTGTTCAAAAAATAATAAACGCCGCACGCATCGGGTAATTTATTTAAAATGTAAGCTTTTATTTTATCAATGCGCCTGGCCATGATCTCTTCAACACCCATGTTCTTGTATTGCGGGTGCATACTTTTTACCTGAATTAAAAAATCAAAAAGCTTGGCCGTTGCTACCGCGTCGCCTTCGGCCCGGTGGCGATTTTCGATCTCAATACCTATTGATGAGCATAAGGTTCCTAAGCTGTAAGATAATTTTCCCGGTAATAATTTTCTGCTTAATCTAACGGTACAAAGTGTTTCGCGCCGGTATTTATAACCTAATGAAGCAAATTCTTCTTTTATAAAACCATAATCAAAACCAACATTGTGCGCCACAAAAATGCAATTTTCGGTCATGTCAATGATCTTTTTGGCTACCTCATGAAACTTAGGCGCATCGGCCACCATTTCGTTGGTAATATTGGTGAGTTTGGTAAAAAAGGGACTGATATAACATTCGGGATTGAGAAGGGTAGTGAATTTATCTACTACCTGCAAACCATCGTGTACCAAAATGCAAATTTCGGTAATACGTCCACGCTGGTATTCAAATTTCCCACCGCAGGTCTCAATATCTATAATAGCGAACACTATTCAAAATTAAGAAATAGAAAGGTTGGATGTTGCTACGTTTTGTAGCAAAAGAAAGGAATTCGACTAATGAGTTCATTTTACAAACTCATTATAGTGTATAACTTGTGGTGTAGACTTAAAACAAGCCTCTATCATGGTCTGCCCTAGTTTTTCAACCCTGATGCCCTTGTATTTTGAAAGACCACCAAATAAAAGCGGATTTATTATATTAAAAACACCAATACCTATTTTTTCGCCAATGCGTCTTTCTTCGCGTTCGCCTAAAATAAAAGAAGGGCGAACAAAAATAGCTGAAGGAAAATGCTTTTTAACGCCTTCCTCCATTTCGCCTTTTGTTTTAAGGTAAAAATTTTTAGAATGAGGATCGGCTCCAACCGAAGAGATCGTGATCAACTTTTCGGATCCTATTTTAGCGCAATACTTAGCTATTTCTATTGGATAATCGCGATCAATGATCTGTTGCGCTTCTTTTGATCCCGCTTTTTTAATGGTTGTGCCAAGACAAGAAAAAACATGATCGGCTTTTAACTGCGGCATCTCCGAAAAACTTTTGTAATTGAAAAGGATCTCTTCTACTTTAAAATGAACTCCGCCAAAAGGTTTGCGCGTAACAATGTAGATCTTTTCGTAACGGTTATCGTTTATCAGAACTTGCAATAACGCTTTTCCGGTTAAACCTGTTACACCAAAAATTAAAGCCGTTTTCATAATGAATTATAACGCTTCGCTCACTACTTCTTTAACATCGTCGGGCAGCAAACGTTTTAGCAACGCTTCAATGCCGGCCTTTAAAGTAACAGTGCTGCTCGGACAACCGCTGCACGATCCGCGCATTTGAACGGTAACAATGCCATCCTTTAATTCTTTAAAAGTAATTAAGCCGCCGTCGGATTCAACGGCAGGACGAATATATTGTTCCAACACCTCCACAATTTTATTTTCTACTTCGCTTTTTGGAATGTTGTGTTGGGTATTTACACTTATGGTCTTGCTGAAACTATTATCGGGATGTATTTCCTTCTCAGGAAGTTTGTTGATGATTGGATTGCCCTTGTTGAGATAATCGGTAATAAAGATCCTTAGTTCTTGTACCACATCTTCCCACAAAATATTTTCTTTTCGTGTTACTGTAATAAAGTTAGCCGATAAAAAAACCTGTTTAACAAATGGAAATTGAAATATTTTTTGAGCAATAGGAGCATCTTTTGTTTCCTGTGGATTTTTATATTCGGCGGTAGCGCCACTCACCAATAACAAACGATTAGCCACAAACTTCATGGAAGCGGGGTTGGGCGTTTCTTCGGCGTAAATGATATATGGTAATTCAGAGGTATTCATTAAATACAAATTTACGAACTAAATACGTGCAATTTTGTTTAAATTTGAGAAATTATGCAGCACAAGACAGATTATCTGGTAATAGGTTCAGGGATAGCGGGACTTAGTTTTGCGTTAAAAGCGGCGCAAACCGCTAAAGTGTTTTTGATTACAAAAAGCAATGAAGACGAAAGTAATACCAAATACGCTCAGGGCGGAATAGCGGCCGTGTGGCATGATAAGGACAGTATTGAAAAGCATGTTCAGGATACATTAGTTGCAGGGGCTGGTTTGTGTGATGAAAAGATCGTAAGAATGGTGGTAAGTGAGGGAACTGAGCGAGTGAAGGAATTAATAGAGATGGGCGCTAAATTTGATAAAACGCAAAAAGGCGAATACGATCTGGCTAAAGAAGGCGGGCATAGTGAGCACCGAATATTGCATTATAAAGACATTACCGGTTTCGAGATCGAAAGAGCGTTGATCGAACAGGTATATAAAAATCCTAACATCACTATTCTGGGTCACCATTTCGCTATTGATATTATTACTCAGCACCATTTAGGCGAAGAGATAACTTCTAAAACACCAGGTATAAAATGTTTTGGCGCTTACGTGCTCAATACAAGAAGTTTTAAAATTGAAACGGTGTTATCAAAAATTACGGTGATGGCTACCGGTGGTGCAGGACACGTTTACGCTACTACAACTAATCCAACTATTGCTACCGGCGATGGCATTGCTATGGTATATCGTGCGAAGGGCCATGTAAAAGGCATGGAGTTTGTTCAATTCCATCCAACCTCATTGTACAATCCTGGCGAAAACCCCAGTTTTTTGATAACAGAAGCTATCCGTGGTTTTGGAGGTGTGTTGAAGACGTTAGATGGAAAAGAATTCATGCAAAAATATGATAGCAGGGGTTCACTGGCGCCGCGTGATATTGTAGCAAGGGCCATTGACAACGAAATGAAGATACGCGGAGATGATTACGTGTATTTAGATTGCCGGCATTTGGATAGAAAAGGTTTTATTGAACATTTCCCTAATATTTACAATAAATGTATGGGTTTAGGAATAGATCCTTTTGTTAGAATGATCCCGGTCATTCCGGCAATGCATTATTTGTGTGGTGGAATTTTGGTAGATGAAAATGCGAAATCAACTATAAATAATTTATACGCTGTTGGCGAATGTGCGCACACCGGATTGCATGGCGCCAACCGATTAGCGAGCAATTCCTTATTGGAAGCATGCGTCTTTGCACATCGTGCTTTTGAGGACGCTAAAGAAAAGTTGGATAAAACAACTTTCGGAGAAAAAATTCCTAACTGGGATGCTGAAGGAACAGAACAAGCGGAGGAAATGATCTTAATTACCCAATCACAAAAGGAAGTGCAACAAATAATGAGTAATTATGTTGGTATTGTTAGAAGCGAGTTGCGCTTGAAAAGAGCTTTTGACCGATTAGAGATCTTGTATAAGGAGAATGAGGCGCTTTATGATAAAACGGTGATCACCCCAAAATTGTGCGAGTTGCGAAACATTATTTGCATTGGATATTTAATTATTAAACATGCTATGCAACGTCACGAAAGTGTTGGTTTGCATTATATGGCGAAGTATAAGGATTAAATTTCCTTCTCCATTAAATAATGCTGTATAACACCCCACATTAAATACGATTTTTCTTTTATAGTATAACCCGAATTTTTATAGAACTGTAAAGCATTCTCTCGTGCCTGCAACTCAATTCTCTTCATGTTCATTTTTTTTGCTTCTTCTTCTAAAAAATTTACAATTAATTTTCCTAACCCTTTACCCTGATAATTATTATTTACAGCCATAAATCGAATTTGTCCAATGTTGCCTTTGTTTTTTTGTAAACGTCCGCAGGCTATTACTTCACCGCTTTCATTTTCAATAAAAGCGTTCACGCTTTGTAATTCTATACCATCGGTAGCGGTTTCGATCAATTGACCCCATGGTTTACGTAAGATCTCATAGCGTAATTGTAAAATTCGTGCTATGTCTTCTTGATTTTGGGCGGCTTTAACGGTATACATTAGTTTAAAAATTTAAAAGCAATTGAATTCACAACATTTTTTGTAATTCCCTTATCGGTAAAAGGTTTTAACATGGTTTTGGCTTCCGGTAACTGAAAAACCTCTTCTAAATTTCTTATTTTTCCTATTGGAAGATCAATCGCAAGACATTTTTGATACAAATCTTCAAAATTGAATTTAGAAATTTCTGTTTTTAAAATCCCAAAAAGTTCATCACGATTTTTAATTCTGTTTTGGTTAGAAGAAAATTTAGGATCGGAA
>JBGASH010000106.1:0-10406 GCA_044229775.1 Bacteroidia bacterium | reverse complement strand
TTATTATATTCAGGATACAAAAGCGGCCGGTGATGATAAGAACGGCACAAAAGATCTAACACAGATCCCTGAAAAACCTCCGGGACATAAAAAACTGATGAAGATATTTTTAAAAGACCAGCCTATTATCGGTGATGGTATTGATAAATGGTATTTTAAAATTGAAGAGATCCAAAAAGCCGTTAACGAGTTCAATAAACTTTACGAATAATATTTGATCATTTTCAAATGTTTGTTCGAACCAAACCTAACGGGTTTTTCTTTAAGTCGCTTACATTTTCACTTTTTATTATTTCCATATCGGGTTTTTCCCAAACTTTCGATATTGAGCAAATTGAGCAGATCTGGCGACCGCGTTTAAAATTTGATACTAAATATCTGGCACCGGCGCCATTTTCCGATACCACCGGAAAATATTCTTCTTACGAAAACACTGTCGGATTTACTTTTCCAATTGTCTCAAAACTGGGTGCCGATCTTAAACTCGACCTTTCGTCACTTAAACTAAAAGACATCTTAAAAAATTCGGTACGAATTAAAGCTTCCCAATTATTGGGCACTGCAAAATTTGGATACAAACAAGCGCATTTGGGATTTGACAGTATTTCTAATAAAAATTTATTATACGCCCAGGCCGGTATAATGGGGTTGTACCTTACCCGTAAGTATCGTATCTTATTTTATTCGGCCAACTGTTTTATAAGTGAAGATCAAAAAAAAATAAACTCAACGGTTCCCCGTGTTAACGGTACAATAGGGCAGTACCATTTAAGAGGGTTGCGTAAAAATTATTATTACGGCATTTATTTAAGTTACAGCGATGGTTTATTTATACCGGTGCCTTTCTTTGGTGGTAAAACACCTATTAATGATAAGTGGTCGTTCAATTACCTGTTACCGGCGCAAATGTATTTACTGTATTCGCCAACCAGCAATGCAAGCATTAGTGGTGGTATAACGTTGGATGGTTACCGAAGCGGTGTGCAATTAAACACCAAACGCGTTAATATGAATTACGGAAATGTTGCCGCCTTTATTAATTACCGCCAAAAATTAAATAAGTTATTTTATTTGCGTTTCGAAGGCGGTTATTGCATCAGGCAATACATTAAAGTGAACGACGCCACCAATAACCATTCCGCTTTTCCTATTGGTCAGGGATTTTACGGACAAATAACCATTACCACTCTTTTTGGAAAAAGTTTATTTGAAAAAGTGGTAGATGGGATCAAAGATAATTTTACAAAAAATTAATCCACATTCTCAATTACCATCGCGCTGGCACCACCGCCGCCGTTACAAATACCGGCAGCACCGTATTTAGCTTTGTTTTGTTTAAGCACGTTAATAAGGGTAACAATAATTCTGGCACCCGAAGCGCCTAATGGATGTCCTAACGAAACCGCGCCACCATTCACGTTCACTTTTGAAGCATCGAGCTTCATCATTTGTGCATTTACAATTCCCACAACCGAGAAAGCTTCGTTCAATTCAAAATAATTTATGTCGCTGGTTTTTAATCCCGCTTTTTCAATGGCACGTGGTACTGCAATGGATGGAGTAGTGGTGAACCACTCAGGAGCTTGTTCGGCATCGGCGTAACTTTTTATTTTAGCCAAAGGTTTTATGCCTAATGCTTCCGCTTTTTCTTTGCTCATTAAAACTACGGCTGCCGCGCCGTCATTCATAGTAGAAGCGTTGGCGGCGGTAACGGTCCCGTCTTTTACAAATACCGGTTTAAGTGTTGGGATCTTATCGAAATTAACATTTTTGTATTCTTCATCTTCTGCAAAAACCACATCGCCCTTTTTTGTTTTTACTGTAACGGGAACAACTTCATCTTTAAATTTGCCGGCGCTCCACGCGGCGGCCGAACGTTTATACGATTCGATCGCGAAAGCGTCTTGCTGTTCACGGGTGATATTTTTTTCTTTAGCGCATAACTCGGCGCAATTTCCCATTGGGTAATTACCGTAAACATCGGTTAAACCATCTTTAGCCAACCCATCAATCACCGATCCGTTACCGTATTTCGCGCCCCAGCGGTTGTTATCTAAATAATAAGGCACCTGGCTCATGTTTTCCATTCCACCGGCAACCACAATGTCATTATCACCTAACATAATACTTTGTGCGGCGAGCATAATGGATTTCATTCCCGAAGCGCATACTTTATTAACGGTTGTGCAATGAACCGCGTCGGGTAGCCCCGCAAATTTAGCGGCTTGGCGCGCCGGAGCTTGTCCCAAATTAGCTTGTAAAACCGATCCCATAAAAACTTCGGTTACGAGTTTTGGGTCGAGTTTAATGCGTTCTAAAGCGGCTTTAATAGCAGTAGCCCCTAAATGTGTTGATGATATTCCTGCAAGTGTACCGCCAAACGATCCCATTGGAGTTCTAACGGCCGATACTATATATACTTCTTTCATGGTGTTTAATTGTTAGTTTTTAAGAATGTCAAATGTAGGATTTTGGATGTGTTTTACTAAAGCATTGGTCGAATTTTGATTAACAAAAATGGGGGTTATTAACAGTTTATTTATTTACTTTTTTTGCCGAAGCAAGCAAATATCTTGGACTTCTTAAAATTTCTCTTACTTTTTTCCTTGATGAAAAAAGTAAGCAAAAAAATCAAGGCCATTCGATCCGTCAACGCACAGGCTACTCACGCCCGGCGAATGGCCAGCCAATCGCACAGGGTTTCAAATGAACAAATCACATACATTAAGAATTTACAAATTTCTTCATTGTCGAATTTGTATATTTTTAAATTTTCGGCCTCATTTTATTCGGTTTTTTAGGCGATACAAATTGCGTTAAGCCAAATGGGAAGCCCCGCCAGGGGGACCCTAGGGGATCACCCATTTGGTAGCAATTTGTGAGACTAAAAAATTGCCAGAGCAAAGAATAAAATGCAGCCTTGACCTTTTTGTTACTTTTTGGGTCAAGCCAAAAAGTATGGAAAAAACTCTGAAATAAGAAAATTGACGTTTGCTTAATCCTTTCTTTAATAAGAATATTGCAAAAAACAAGCCAAATGGCTTAATACAAATTTACCTTGTATTTTGCTGCCATTTTCTGCAATTGTTCGTCAGAAATGCCATGAATATTCTTGCCATTATGACGGTTTTCAACCGACACAACATGGATCCTATAATCGAACTCGGCGGCTAATTGAAAATAGGGGGCTAATTCCCATTCTAATGTAAAACAATTATCAATAAAGATCTTTCCGGTTTTTTGCTTCATGCTATTGCGGGTGTTCTCCTCACACTGCTTATAGGCTAAATGATTTTTTTCGAATTCAAATTTGTAATCACCGGTTTTTTCATTGGTAAAATAATCGTCGACCGAAAAAACGGGGTATTTGCCGTTTTCGCTCAGGGTTTTTGCCAAAGTTGTTTTTCCGCTTCCTGGCAAACCGCGTAATAAGATCAGTGATCGCATGTTAAATTCTAATTCCTATAACTAAAACATCATCTACTTGTTCTAATGTTCCTTTCCATTCTTCAAATCGCTTAACCAGAATTTCTTCCTGCTTTAACATCGGTTCGCTTTGAATTGACAGCAATAATTCCTGAAACTGTTTGTATTTGAATTTTTTTCCTTTAGGTCCGCCAAACTGATCAGCAAATCCATCGGTAAATATGTAAAGCGTATCGCCTTTTTGTATTTCTATTTTCTGATTAGTAAACGGCAACCCTCTGCCCCGGTAATAACCAATTGGGCGTTTATCGGGAGCATATTCTATACAAGTGCCGTTACGCATTAACCACAACGGATTATTGGCTCCTGCAAATTCAACAGTATTATCCTTATCGTTAAAACTTAGCAAGGCCATGTCCATACCATCTTTATTTTCGGTGTCTTCGTTGGTTTGTTTTAAGGCTTTAATTACCATGTGCCGCATTTCACTTAAAATGGTACCGGGTTCGGTAATTCCTCTCTCATCGATCACTTCATTTAAAAAACTATTACCGATCATACTCATAAAAGCGCCCGGCACACCATGACCCGTGCAATCAACGGCAGTAATAATGCGTCTTCCATTCTTAGCGGTAAACCAGTAAAAATCACCACTCACAATATCCCGTGGTTTAAATAATACAAAGGCGTTAGGGAAGATCTCGTATTTGATCTCCTTGGCCGGTAAGATAGCTTCCTGAATTTTTTTGGCGTAGTTAATGGAATCAGTAATGTCCTTATTCTTTTCTTCTATCTCTAAAAACGCGGTTTGTAATTGCAGGGTTCTTTCGTTCACTTTGCTCTCAAGGATATTTTTCTCTTTTAATAATTTTTTTTCACGACTTTTTATATAAACATATAATATCCCCACAAGTAGTATTACACAGATCAAATAGAACCACGAGCGTTTCCAGAAAGGCGGTGTTATTGTAAAGGTGAAGCAGGTAGGCTCTTTGTTCCAAACACCATCATTGTTACATGACTTAACCATAAAAGTATAGGTACCGTGCGGAATATTGGAAAATACCGCTTCGCTTTTATCGGAGGGTGGCGACCAATTCTTATCAAGCCCCTCCAATTTGAACTGGTATAAAACTTTACTTGGCGCCGAATGGCAAATCCCTATAAAGTCAAAAGTAAGATGGTTCTTATCGTAAGGTAACTGTAAATTTACAGGAAGCCCAACCGAATCAAGCTTATCGGTATAATCCAACCAATTTATTTTTTCAAAGAATAAATTAATATCTAAAATGTGGGTGTTGGTCTCGCTTTTATTCTTATGCATGTAAGTTGGATCAAAGTAGTAAGCGCCCACAGAGGTTTCGATCCAAAAATTTCCTTTTTCATCCCTTAATTCTACTTCGCAACGGGAGCTCACAAAGCCGTCGTACTTGTTAAGCGACTGAATTTCTTTTTTACCTGTTTTAAGATATTTCCCCAGGTCAAAAATGTTCAGTCCAAGCGAAGTCCCGATATACATTTTATTATCAAAAACGTTTAATGAGTTAGCGCCACTTAAAAGTCCGTCCTGTTCTTTAAGTGAATCGGTGATCTGTATCAGTGAATCGTGGATCAGTTTGCACCTCAATATACCGTGTGAAGTGGTGGCTATCCAGTAATAATTGTTTATATCCTGAACGATCTCCGTAGTGGATTCATTAAAGAAACCATTTTGAGCATTAAAATGTACCATGGTTTTGCCATTAAAATAATTAACGCCATGTCGTACATTCCCAAACCAAAGATTTCCTTTAGCATCTTCATAAATATGTTCAAGGTTATTAATTACTTTTCCCGTAGCAATAAAATCTTCACGTCGCCCGCTTTTATCGAAACGGGAAGCACCATGTTCGCCGGCGATCCATAAATTTCCCTGCTGATCTTCGGTAGTGGCAAACCCGCTATAATTTTGATTAAAAGACACCTTATCATCCTTAATAACGTAACCGCCGTGGCCGCCATAACAAGTAGCTATCAATTCATCATTTTTTGTAACATAAATGGAGAATACTTTTGAAAATGGGGCGCCATTATAACTGTTGAATATTTTAGGGTTTGTAAATGTCGAATCAAATCGGGCAATCCCTTCTTCGGTAGCGATCCATAGGCAGCCATTCTTTCCTTTTTGTATCCCTGTGATATTATTGGCAGGTAATCCATTCTTTTCGGTGATCTTGGTAAATTCTTCTCCCGAATATTTAAACAAACCCGCACCCCAGCTGCCGAACCAAATATTTCCTTCTTTATCTTCCATACAGCACCAAAAAGAAGAGTAATTCAAACCATTTTTATTACCATAATTGGTGAAATATTTTCCGTTGTAACGATAAATACCTTTTTCCCAGGTAGCCATCCATATTTCATTTCTTTTCGACTTTAACATTCCCAACACGCCTGAATGGAAATTGTAAGTTTTTGAAAAGTTGCCATTAACATATTCCTGAACCGGCGTTTCCCACCCGCTGAACCAAAAGGTGTTTTTGTCTACCTGCACCACGCCATAAGCAGCGCCACCATATCCAATGTGAAATAAAAAAGTATCTAAACTTAATTTGAAACAACCGGCCTCAGTTCCAACATAAAGTTTTCCGTCTTCATGCCGTTGAATATGTCTTATTTTATTGGATGCCGAATTTTCGGCACCAAGTTTGTATTTTTTGATGAGCGGCTTTTCTTTATTGAAAGGGTCCACATGAAATACGCCCTCAACACCGCTTCCAAACCAAAGGGTACCATCGGTGTCTTCATAGCTGCACCAACATAAACGTCGCGGAAGATTTTTGGTGGTATCAAAAGCGGTGAATTTTCCATTCGAAAAGGTCATTAAGCCTTTTTTGGTACCGACCCAGAGGGTTCGGTTCTTGTCCATCACTGCACTGGCTACTTCATGGGTTAATAAACCATCAGCCTTGCCATAATTCTTAAAATGTAATCCGTCAAATCTACTAATACCCGAGGTAGAACAGATCCAGATAAACCCATCTTTATCCTGATAAATATTAAAGATATTAGAAGCGCTTAATCCGTCTTCCGTTGTATAATGAACGAAAGTAACCTCTTTTTCGGCGTTGATAACACCCTGAGCGTAATTGTTCCCTGGATAGAAAAAAAACAAGCAGGATAAAAAAAGAAGTAATATGGGGACTCTCATAGACCTTACTAAAATAAGAAAATATTTTATTTTAATACTGATAAATCTGATAAAAGATCAATGGGTATAACCGGCGCCGGCGATGAGCACATCGGTTTTCATTTATGAGATTTATAGATAAATTTGATACTTTTATGGATATGAATGCTGGGTATTATATTGAACAATTGAACTTATCGCCACATCCCGAAGGAGGATACTATAAGGAAACTTATCGAAGCAAAGGAAAAATTCGTACCGAACTAATGAAAGGTATTGTTGCTGAACGTAATTTCTGTACGGCGATCTATTTTTTATTAGAGAAAAATAATTTCTCGGCTTTTCACCGGATCAAATCAGATGAGTTATGGCATTTTTATGCCGGTGATGCTTTAGAAGTTGTAGAAATTACAAAACAGGGAGAGTTAAAGATAACGGTTTTAGGGCCTCACCTCGATAAAGGTCAGGTTTTTCAATACATGGTGCCAGCCGGTAATTGGTTCGGCTCAAGACTTATCCACCAAAGCAATAGCGAAGGTGGAGTGAAAAAGGGAGGCGAATTTTCATTGGTAGGATGTACCGTTTCGCCCGGATTTGATTTTTTGGATTTTGAAATGGGTAATAGAGAGGAACTCATTGAGAAGTACCCGGCTCATGAGAAGATCATTAAGGAATTAACGAGAACTATTTAAAATACGATCCCGATAGCTATCGGGAACGATATACGAAATACGTTTAGGACTATTAAAGTCAGGCTTTTTCCTTAACAGCAAAGATCTCTTTCAGTTTAGAAACAACCATATCAATTTCCTCTTTGGTATTATATTTACTGAACGAAAAGCGTACCGAAGGTTTGGTCATATCGATCCCAATTCCTTTTAAAACATGAGATCCCTGATTGCTGCCACTGCTACACGCGCTTCCGCCACTGGCAGCTATTCCGGCAATATCTAAATTGAATAATAACATTTCGGCATCGGCGTGATTTGGAAAACGGCAATTTAAAACCGTGTAAAGCGAATTTTCATCTGTTTCGCCATTAAATTCCATGCCTTCAATGTTGTTTATCAATTGTTCTTTCATGTAATTTTTTAATCCGCGAATGTGTTTTTGATGTTCGTCCATGTGTTCGTGGCACAATTCTAAGGCTTTAGCTAGTCCAACAATGCCGTAAACATTTTCGGTACCGCCACGCATATTTCTTTCCTGAGCACCGCCGTTAATAAAAGGGGCAATTTTTACGTTGTGGTTAATGTATAAAAAACCAACGCCTTTTGG
This sequence comes from Bacteroidia bacterium, assembly GCA_044229775.1. GTDB lineage: Bacteria > Bacteroidota > Bacteroidia > B-17B0 > Aurantibacillaceae > JAHEYG01. The sequence goes on along the minus strand of JBGASH010000106.1, from coordinate 2,533 downwards.
TCCATGAAATTTATGAGCCGCGCAAGTGACAAAATGAATTTTAAGGGCCTGCAGATCAATTTTAAAATGACCCATCGTTTGTACCGTATCACTATGAAAAAGGGCTTTGTATTTTTCGCAAAGTTCACCAACTTTTTTTATTGGCAACAAGGTACCTATCTCGTTATTGGCGTGCATCAACGAAACTAAACTTAATTCTTGTCCGGGTTTTCCGGCATTACTCTTTAATAATTCTTCCAGGTGGTTAAGGTCTACGTTACCTTTGTTGTCGATGTTCACCCAACTTACTTTTATTTTACCGTTCTTCTCTAAAACCGATAAAGTATGTTCAACGGCATGGTGTTCAATTTTACTACTGATCACATGTTTGATGCCATAAGTTTCTATGGCCTGGCAAATAGCCATGTTATCGGCTTCGGTACCACCGGAGGTAAAAAATATTTCGGCGGGCGCCACATTTAGTAATTTGGCTACCGTCTTTCTTGCTTGTTCGATAGCTGCGCGCGTTTTGCGGCCAAAGCTGTGAATAGAGGAGGGGTTGCCAAATTCTTCGCGCATATAGAGCAACATAGCATTTAAAACTTCTTCATCGAGTTTTGTTGTGGCGGCGTTGTCGAGATATATTTTGTTCATTGTAATATGTCTTCTCGCCTTTGCGTAGCCGCTACGGCTGAGCAAGGTGTGGCATTTTTATTTTATATAGTTTTTTATTTGTGCTGATATTTTTTGGGCTTCTTCGCCGGCCTTAGCGGCAAAATCCTCGCCATTGCCTGCAAAAATAATATTTCGCGAAATATTTACGATCAAACCGTAGTCTTTATTTATGCCATGTTTACAAACTTCTTCTAACGACCCACCCTGTGCGCCAACTCCCGGCACCAGTAAAAAATGATCGGGTATCACCTTACGAATATCATCAAGCATTTGCGCTTTTGTAGCGCCCACCACAAACATCATATTTTCCTTTGTGCCCCATGCGGCGCTTTTTTTTATGACATGTATAAAAAGCGGTTCGCCGTTCATGGTTTCTTGTTGAAAGTCGGCCGAGCCTTCGTTGCTGGTCAATCCTAAAACAATGGCCCACTTGTCTTTGAACTGCAAAAATGGTTTTACCGAGTCGCTTCCCATGTAAGGCGCAACGGTTATGGCATCGGCATGTAAACGGCTAAAAAAAGCCTTGGCGTACATACTGGAGGTGTTTCCAATATCGCCCCGTTTGGCATCGGCAATTACAAAGTGATCAGGATAATCGGATTTAAGATATTTAATGGTTTTTTCGAGACTGGCAATGCCACTTAAACCATAAGCTTCATAAAAAGCATTGTTAGGTTTATAAGCAATACAATGGGCGGCGGTAGCGTCAATTATTTGCCTGTTAAATTCAAAAATAGGATCTTCCTCTTCCATTAAATGTTTTGGAAGTTTTTCGATATCCGGATCTAATCCTACACACAAAAAAGTTTTCTTTTGTTTTATTTGTTCAATGAGTTCTTTACGGTTCATATATTTGTTTGGTTGCTAATTGCCGCGGTTGCGGATATAATTCATAGATCAGTTAATGGTTTTTGTAAGTTCATTTAATTTTTGACTGAACAAAGATGGCATTTTATTGGTATAAAACTTGTTTTTGAATTGTCCTACCCACCGAATCCCTGTTATGGAATTGGATAAAAATAATTCATCACCGTTCATTAGTGTATTTATGGTTATGGGGTTCTCAAAACATAAGATCTTACTGTCGCTTGCTATTCTAAAAACCTGCTTCCGCATAATGCCGTCTACGCAGCCTTCGCTTAAAGGAGCGGTTTGAAGGGTGCCGTTCTTCACCACAAAAACATTGGAGTTAATGCTTTCGCAAATATTGCTATGCTCATTCACCAAAAAACAATCGTCCAATTTCATAGAGGTTTTGGCAAGACCGGCCATAACATAGAGCAGTGCATTAGCGCTTTTTATATTGGATAATTTATTAATGGGCTTACGGATGTCGGCATAAATATCGACCCATAATCCTTTTTGATTTAGTTCGTAACCTTCGGTTTCCAGTTTTTCGACCTCAATTAAAAAAGAGATATCGTTTGTTTCCGGAACATAAAAGCCGCCTTCGTTCCTGAACACGGTTAACCGCACACGGGCGTTGTCACCCACATGGTTCTTTAACGCAAGATGTTTTATGAATTGTTCAATGTTATCGGAAGTGAATTCGGCGGGCATATTGTATCTTAAAATGATCATGCCTAATTTTAAACGGGCAATATGGTCTTTTAAGAACATTATTTTTCCATTACAAATTCGGATACTTTCAAACAAGGCATCGCCATACCGGAAAGCGCGGTTATTGAACGCTATAGACGGTTCGTAAATGCTGATAAGGTGCCCGTTAAATATGCAATGGGTATCTTCCATTAATTGATAAAGTTAGGATAAAAAGCCTTAGGGTTTACCTAAAAATGTTGAAAAATGCATCAACAAATGACCTTGCAGCGGCCCGGTTTTATTGGAAAAACCCTCGAAAATTCGTAATTTTGCCTCC
>JBGASH010000105.1:0-10416 GCA_044229775.1 Bacteroidia bacterium | reverse complement strand
TTGTATCAGCTGCCACTTTTTTTAATTTTTCTGCATCTAAATATTTTGAAACAGGCGTGCCGTTATACGTTGCTAAACGGGTTAAAGGGATCATGGTAGTATCGCCGTGGCCGCCTACTACATAACCTTGTATATCGCTGGCCGGAACATTCATGGCTTGCGATAAGTAATATTTAAAGCGCGAGCTGTCTAAGATCCCGCCCATTCCAATAATTCTGTTCTTTGGTAATTTACTTTCTTTAAGCGCCAGGTAAGTCATGGTATCCATTGGATTACTTACAATAACGATAATAGCGTTTGGCGAATGTTTTAAAACGTTATCGGTAACATTTTTTACAATACCGGCATTGATGCCAATTAATTCTTCGCGGGTCATACCGGGCTTACGTGGAATACCGCTGGTAATAACTACTACATGACTTCCGGCAGTTTTGCTATAATCATTAGTGCTTCCAATGATACGAGTATTAAAGCCATTCAAAGTAGCGGTTTGCATGAGGTCCATTGCTTTTCCTTCAGCAAAATTTTCTTTAATGTCTAATATTACTACTTCACTTGCAATGCGGTTTATCGCAATGTATTCGGCACAGCTTGCGCCCACATTTCCGGCGCCAATAACAGATACTTTCATTTTATAAGGATTTAAATAGGTTTAAAATAGGAGATAAATATAGAGGATTACTTTATCTCTTCAAAATCTACATATTCACCGGCATCGGCTTTTAATTCACCTTTTTTAGGTGTAGGGTTGCTGGTGTTTTGAGGATCATTTTGGGTATAAGAACGAACATTTTCGGGCCCTGAGGTCTTTTTAGAGGCAGTGCTGAAAAACCGTAGCGCATCCATTATTTTCCAAATGGCCCAAATGATGATGATTGTCCAAATTATGTCACGCATGTGCAAGAAATTAGTAGGGTAAATATCCGAAAAAAACGGCTTATTTTAACGTTAAAATTCGATAAATGGCGGTAAAAGGTAATGTTTTATCGGTGAACGACTTACTTACTCAAATATAAATTCCGTTCGCTGTAAACGTTCTGAAAATACTCGTCGTAAAGATCATCTATAAAGTAAATAGCCTCGCCCGTACTCTTCATTTCAGGACCCAATTCCTTTTGAATTTCAGGGAACTTTTCATAACTGAATACCGGAATTTTTATAGCGTATCCTTTTTTGCGCGGCTGGAATTTAAAGTCTTTCACTTTTTTATCGCGTAGCATCACTTTAGTGGCGTAATTTACGTACGGTTCATCATAAGCTTTTGCAATGAATGGTACGGTACGACTGGCTCTTGGATTGGCTTCAATAATGTAAACGATCTCATCCTTTACGGCAAATTGTATATTCAGTAAACCCACCGTGTTTAAAGCAATGGCAATGGTTTTGGTATGTTGCTCAATTTGCCTCATTACATTTTCACTGAGATCAAACGGGGGTAACACCGCGTAAGAATCGCCACTATGAATACCCGCCGGTTCTATGTGCTCCATGATCCCAATGATGTACACATCTTTCCCATCACAAATAGCATCGGCCTCGGCTTCGATAGCGTGCTCTAAAAAGTGATCCAATAAAACTTTATTATCCGGTAGGTCATTCAATAATTTAACCACGTGCTGTTCCAATTCTTCTTCGTTGATCACAATTTTCATGCTTTGTCCGCCTAACACATAACTAGGGCGTACCAACAACGGAAAGCCTAATTCGCGCGAAAGCTCAATAGCTTCCTCCGCATCTTTTATCACACCAAATTTTGGATAGGGTATTTTATTTTCTTTTAACAAAGTAGAGAAACTACCTCTGTCCTCAGCCAGATCCAACGATTTGAAATCGGTGCCAATGATCTTTATGCCATAACGGTCCAGTTTTTCGGCCAGCTTTAAAGCGGTTTGCCCGCCTAACTGAACGATCACCCCCTCCGGTTTTTCGTGCAAAATGATATCGTAAATGTGTTCCCAGAATACCGGCTCAAAATATAATTTATCGGCCGTGCTGAAATCGGTACTAACGGTTTCCGGATTGCAGTTGATCATGATGGTCTCATAACCACATTCTTTAGCGGCCAAAACACCATGCACACAACTATAATCAAATTCAATTCCTTGTCCAATACGGTTAGGACCACTTCCTAAGATGATCACTTTCTTTTTGTCGGTACGTATACTCTCATTCTCGTCCTCAAACGTAGAGTAGTAGTAAGGCGTTTTTGCTTCAAACTCGGCGGCACAGGTATCCACTAATTTGTAAACACGTTTTATCCCAAGATCATTTCTTTTTTTATACACTTCACTTTCTAAACATCTTAGTAAGTGCGCTACCTGCCTATCGGCATAACCTTTTTGTTTGGCTTCGTATAGCAGGTCTTTTGGAAGCGACGTTAAATTATATTTCGAAATTTCATTCTCCAACGCTATCATTTCTTCGATCTGTTGCAAGAACCACATATCGATGCGCGTTAATTTTTGAATGGTTTTAATAGAGATCCCCAACTTCATGGCGTCGTAGATCATAAATAAACGGTTCCAGCTCGGACGCTCCAATCCTGCCAATAGTTCGGCCTGATTGGTATTTTCTTTTCCATCGGCACCGAGTCCGTTACGTTTTATTTCCAGGCTCTGACAAGCTTTTTGTAAAGCCTCCTGAAAACTTCTTCCAATAGCCATTACCTCGCCAACCGATTTCATTTGAAAGCCCAACTCGCGGTTGCTGCCTTTAAATTTATCAAAGTTCCAGCGTGGAATTTTTACAATAACATAATCTAAAGTTGGTTCAAAATAGGCTGAAGTAGATTTGGTGATCTGATTGATCAATTCATCCAAATTGTAACCAATGGCTAATTTAGAGGCAATACGTGCTATTGGATATCCTGTTGCTTTACTCGCTAAGGCAGATGAACGTGATACGCGTGGATTAATTTCGATCGCTATAATGTCTTCGTGCTCATCATTGCTTACAGCGAACTGAACGTTACAACCACCTGCAAAATTTCCAATGCTGCGCATCATTTTAATGGCCATGGTACGCATTTTTTGAAAAGTGCTATCGCTTAAGGTCATTGCCGGAGCAACCGTAATGCTATCGCCGGTATGAACGCCCATGGGATCAAAATTTTCGATCGAGCAAATGATGGCAACATTATCGTTTTTATCGCGGAGTAATTCCAATTCATATTCTTTCCATCCTAATACGGCTTTGTCGATCAATACTTCGTGAATGGGCGAAGTTTGTAAGCCGCGATTCAATAAGGCGTCAAAATTTTCTTTTTCGTAAACCACGCTTCCGCCGCTTCCGCCTAAAGTGAAAGAAGGACGAATTACCAATGGAAAACCAAATTCTTGTGCTACCCCTTTACCTTCTAAAAAACTTTTGGCGATCTTACTTGGTGCCATGGCCACGCCAATTTCGTTCATGCGTATGCGAAACAGATCGCGGTCTTCGGTAACTTTTATGGCTTCAATATCAACCCCGATCATTTTAACGCCATGTTTTTTCCAAATACCCATATCTTCGCACTTGAGTGCAAGATTTAAGGCTGTTTGTCCGCCCAGGGTAGGAAGCACTGCGTCAATTTTTCGTTCTTCCAGAATTTTAATGATCGATTTTACCTCTAAAGGCAATAAATAAATATGATCGGCCGTAACCTTATCGGTCATAATGGTAGCGGGATTACTATTGATAAGCGTTACTTCAATACCTTCTTCGCGAAGGCTTCGGGCGCTTTGAGAGCCTGAATAATCAAATTCACAGGCTTGTCCAATAATGATCGGACCGCTTCCTATAATTAATACGGATTTAATGGAGGTGTCTTTTGGCATAGAGTAGGTTTTTGTGGCATTTGCCGAACGGGATCAGAGGTGTTTTACATTATCGATGAACACACTTTTCCGAACTACGAACTGCAGAAACCGCGTAAAGATAGTCGGATTGAAGGTGTGGCTATAAATAAGATATTCACTAATTATTAAAAATACATTTCTGTATATTATATAAACTTAACTTTACAGTGAAATAACACTAAAGTTAAACCGCTTTATGAAAAAGCACGGGTACTGGATCATTTTTCTTTTCACTTTTACGGTTTTAAAGTCACAACTTACCCCTGTTATAGAATGGCAATCTATTACCTGGCAGGAAACAGGATTGAACGGTCTTGCGCAAACACAGGCACAAAGCGGCGATGAGTGGTGGTTTAGTCATACCAATACTTATAACCTTGGCGGTCTTCAAAATGGTTTTGCCACTGTAGGATACGTGGGTTGGGTTTATACCGCCGCAACGTTTAGTCTTTTGCAAAGCAAATTTAACGAGGGACCTAATTCCTGTTACAATCCGTATACGATTTTACCCAATTTTAATTCGCCCGATTGTGCTGAGCGCGAAAAGGCCGGTGCTAAACGATCGGAGTTTACAGGAAGCTGCGCACTTTTTGATCTGAATGGTAATCTTAATTGGAATATACAATATTGCATTGGCGATCTGGAGGAAGTAATTCAATCCGGGAAATATTTATATGTAATAGGAAATCACAAAGGCGTAAAAACATATGATAAAACCGCTTTCTTAAATTATAATCCAACCTCTGCTAATCCAAATAATAATTTTGATCTAAGTACCAACACTACTTTAACCTGTTCAACAACGCAGGGAACAGGACATTTTTATATTGCAAAATTGGATATGAGTGGTAACATCATCTGGCAAAGTATTTATGGATTTCCGGATTATGCTGTTGATAAGAATGAAGCGCTTAATACAAAATCCATTGGCTACGATCTAATAATGAACAGTAATGGTAGTTTGTATGCGGTGGGTCAGGGACAAACCTCTTCGTCTTCGAATATCAACGCCATTGTTTTAAAGCTCGATCCCGCTACCGGTTTTTTATTAGGGAAATCAACTTTACCGATGCCTACGGTTTTAAATTCGCACGGACAAGGTGTTACGGAGTTAAACGGTAAATCACTAATTGAAATTGGAAACACCACAACAATAGCTGTAGCGGCAAAAGGATTTTTTAATGTGCCTAGTAATTTTTCGGATGCCTATCGCGCTTTTGTTTATTCGTTAGATCAAAATTTAAATCTTAATTCAGGGTGGGCTACTAACCCGATCGATTTTGTAAGTACAGGCGGCAATAAAAAATCAAATATCTGGGAATTGAATTTTCACAAAGCCCGAAACGAGATCTTGGCCGGTGTGGTAGGTGATTGTGTGGATTGTGATTTTGCCGGGAACAATAATGCTATTGGAAAAGTGTATCGCATTTTGCCCAATGGAACGCTTTCTTCTATTGGAACAAATCCTTCGATCATGGGAAATATCAATGCATACGATCTGCGGTTAGGCGTTGTGGAGGATAAGGACAAAGGCTTTATAACAGTTTCAAGCACCAATAATAACATCGCTTTTATTCCTCCAACACCAACCGAACAAGGTTATTTATACCCGCCCGATCCCAATTGCTTTAGCGCCATTAGCGATGGGTATTATTATTGGGATACCGATCCGGTGGTGGTAAAATTTGATTCGAGCGGTAATATGAAATGGCGAAAAGTTTTTGATGTATTTCCAGGAAGATTGCGCCAGCCACCACCAGGAGATCTGAAAAGACAAGAATGCATGTATAAGATCTCACAGGCAAGTGATGGCGGTTATGTTATAAGCGGAAACTGCAGTTTTAATTTTGATGATAATTATCTGGTAAAACTGGCGCCCGATACCTTATTGGGAGTGGCTCAATTAACAAAACCGACACTTCATGCGGCTGTTTATCCCAATCCTTGTAAAGAAAAATTTCAAATTGTACTTAAAGAGGTAAATGAATCCACTAGAATACATGGCGAACTTATTGAGGCAAGTACCGGAAAAGTAACGAGGCAGTTCCTTATTACCAAAGCCATCACCGATGTAAATTTAGAAGGCGTTGCCGAAGGTATTTTCATTTTACGACTTAATAACGGAGAAGGAACGGTCAACCTTAAAATTGTTCATCTGAAGTAGGATTTTGCGGGTTATTTTCGTAATTTTATGTTCCCAAAAATGACCGGTAAAATTAAAATAGTAATTACTTTATTGTTAACCCCGTTTTTGTTCTATGCCCAATCGTGGCAGCAGGTGAACGATTTTTCCGGCACACAGAGAGACGACGGCGTTTCTTTTACACTTGGCAACAAAGCCTATTGCGGCACGGGCATGGATGCCGGTTTTAGCACTACTCGCGATTTTTATAGTTACGATATTATTTTTAATACCTGGTCACCTATCGCTTCAATGCCTGCCGGAACTGAACGGCAATACGCCTGCGGTTTTACTTATTCCGATACGGGATTTGTTTTTGGCGGTATAACTGCCTCGGGCACTACCCTTAATGATCTTTATAGTTATAGTCCGGTTTCAAATACCTGGCTAAAACACCCTTCAAAACCGGGTGCCGGAATAAGTGGCGCATGTTGTTTTGTGCTTAATAATACCGCTTATATTGTTGGTGGTTCGCCCGGAAGCGGAACCATTACCTCGGAGGTTTGGGCTTACGATTTTACAACTGCAACCTGGACACAAAAGAACAATACGCCTTTTAATGGATGCTGGCGCGCTTCGGGTACTGCTTTAAACGGCAAGGGTTATGTTATTTTTGGAAGAAGCACTGCGTTGGCCTGGCGAAAAGAATTATACGAATACAATGCTATAAGTGATACGTGGACCTTCATTGCCAATTTTCCATTGGTAGGAAGAGCTTATTCAACCATGCAGACCGTAAATAATGAATTGGCTATTTTTGGCGGTATTGACAGTGTAAATAATTATTACAACAGCATGTGGACCTACGACATTGCCGCGCAGGTTTGGACGCAAAGAGTGTCATTACCAAGTTTTGGAAGAAAAGGTGGGATGAGTTTTGTTTATAATGGCGCGTTTTTTTATACCTGTGGCATTAACCAATCCAATACGCGTTTAAAGGAAACATGGAAAGCGGTTTTTCCGGTAGGAATAAATGAAGTAGCCAATGATAATAGCTGTAAGGTTTATCCAAATCCGGCTAAAGAATTTATTTCATTTACGTTTCCCGGAATGGGAAAGACCGAAATAAACCGTTACGCTATTACAGATGTTTTGGGCCGTCAGGTTTTGGAAGGATTACCCAATGAGGAATTTAAGATCAATGTGAGTTCTCTTGTTCCGGGAATTTATCAGTTGCATATTTCAGGGCCCGCTTCGGCTTATACTGCCCGGATAGTTATTCAATAAAGATCATAAAAAAATTTTGCGGTTTCTTTAAATCTTATTTTATTTGCATCGCAATGAATTTTACCTTTTTTGATAAACGAAAACGTAAGGCTTTTAAGCCTTTACTCTAGTTCTGAAAGCCATGTGCTTTTAATTTTTCAAAAACTTATTATTAGTAGTTATAAATCAAAAATAAATCCCTGACTTTTCTGTGTTAAAAAAGGAGGGGTAGAAATAAAATGAAAATTTTAAAATTTGGTGGAACCAGTGTTGGAAGTGCGGAACGAATGCAGGCACTGGTTAACCTGGTTGTAAACGACGAACCTAAAATTGTAGTGCTTTCGGCCATGAGTGGTACCACAAACGCTTTGGTTGAAATTAACGACGCGCTGTATAAAAGAGATGCCGCTACCGCAAACACGCTCATCAATAAATTGGAAGAAAAATACAGGGCCGAGATCACAAAACTTTATAAATCGAAAGAGCATTTAAGTAAAGCATCCGATCTTATTGGTAGCCATTTTTATTATCTCCGCTCTTTTACGCTTGACATGTTCACGTCTAACGAAGAGAAAGCGGTACTGGCGCAGGGCGAATTATTAAGTACCGCCATGTTCCATTTTTATTTATCCGAATTAAATGTGAAGTCGGTTTTATTACCGGCACTTAATTTTATGCGGATAGATGAGAATGAAGAACCCGATATGGTTTATATCGAGAACAACATTAAAACCGAATTAACTAAACACAAAGGCGAAAACCTATTCATTACGCAAGGTTACATTTGTCGTAACGCCTTTGGTGAAATTGATAATTTAAAACGCGGAGGAAGTGATTACACCGCTTCTATCATTGGGGCCGCGATCAGAAGCGAAGAGATCCAAATATGGACCGATATCGATGGCATGCACAATAACGACCCGCGATTTGTGAATAAGACGCATCCTATTAAACAATTAAGTTTTGATGAAGCGGCTGAGTTAGCGTATTTCGGTGCAAAGATCTTACATCCAACCTGTATCTTACCGGCACAAAAACGCAATATTCCTGTAAGATTGAAGAATACTATGCAGCCAGAGGCGGAAGGAACCTTGATCGCCAACATCAATACCTCACCCGGTATTCAAGCAGTGGCAGCAAAGGATGGTATTACCGCCATTAATATTAAAAGTGACCGAATGCTTTTAGCGCACGGTTTTTTGCGCGCGGTGTTCGAGATCTTTGAAAGGTATAAAACACCTATTGATATGATCACTACCTCAGAGGTAGCTGTTTCGCTTACTATCGATAGTCAAAAGCAGTTGAAGGAGATCATAAAAGAACTGGAAGAAATTGCTAATGTTTACGTAGAACCCGATCAAACTATTATTTGTGTGGTTGGCAATATGGCTAAAGACAGTGTAGGGTATGGTTTTAAGATTTTGGAAGCTTTAAAGAATATCCCTTTACGTATGGTGTCTTACGGCGGTAGTCAGCATAACGTTTCGGTACTCATCGATTCAAAACACAAAAAAGATGCGTTGATGGCGCTTAATAAAGGATTGTTCAATTATAACTAAGCGCTATGTTTTCGAAAGATATTATTAAAAAATTTGAAAAAATTGAAACGCCGTTCTATTATTACGACACCGATCTTCTTAAGAGAACATTAAGCGAATTAAAAAAGTATTCCGATAAATACCGGTTTCATGTACACTACGCCTTAAAGGCCAATTCTAATCCTAAACTTTTAAAATTAATTAAGGAGGCGGGTTTAGGCGCAGATTGCGTAAGTGGAAATGAAGTAAAGCGTTCGGTGGAATGTGGCTTTACTCCCGATAAAATTGTTTTTGCCGGCGTTGGGAAAAGCGATGCCGAAATAAATTACGCGCTGCAACAAAGTATTTTTTCGTTCAATGCCGAAAGCATACAGGAATTGGATGTGTTAAATGAATTGGCCAAAAAGCAGAATAAAACAGCTCCTGTGGCTTTACGTATCAATCCAAATGTAGATGCGCACACCCATAAATACATTACAACCGGCCTCGAAGAAAATAAATTCGGTATTAATCCTTACGAATTTGATAGGGTTATTGAAAAAATAAAAGCCTGTTCTAACGTTAAACTCATCGGACTCCATTTTCATATTGGATCACAGGTAACCGATCTTAAACCGTTTAAACAATTGTGTTTGCGGGTTAACGAAATTAATACCTGGTTCTTGCATAAAGGTTATGATCTTGAACACTTAAATGTGGGTGGCGGTTTGGGAATTAATTATAAAGAACCTGATAAAGAGGCGATAGTTAATTATGAAGAATTTTTTAATGTGTTTCATCAATTTTTAGAACCACGACCTAATCAGAAAGTACATTTTGAGTTGGGCCGTGCTATAGTAGCGCAATGTGGAAATTTAATTTCGCGCGTATTGTTTGTAAAGAATGGCATTAATACCAATTTTGCCATTTTAGATGCAGGTATGACCGAATTAATTCGCCCGGCTTTATATCAGGCTTTTCACAAGATCGAAAATCTAAGTAAGAGCGATAAGGAAAAGAACATAAAGTACGATGTGGTTGGTCCAATTTGTGAGAGCAGCGATTGTTTTGGAAAAGCGGTTCCTATGCCCGAAACGTTTAGAAATGACCTCATTGTTTTGCGGAGTACCGGTGCTTATGGAGAAGTGATGGCCTCTCAGTACAATTTGCGCGATCTGGTAAAGGCGGTTTATTCGGATGAGATCTGATCACTTTAATTTTCTTTGCAATTCGCGCTCTGTATCTTTTTTCTTAATACTTTCACGTTTATCGAATTCCTTTTTGCCTTTTGCCAGAGCAATCTCCAGTTTGGCATAGCCACTCTCGCTAATAAATAAACGAACCGGAACAATGGTTAGGCCCTGATCTTTTAATTTTTTATTTAGTTTGTTGATCTCAGCTTTAGTCAGTAATAATTTTCGTTCGCGGTTAGGTTCGTGGTTAAAATGCGAACCTTTCGAATATTCGCTGATGTGCATGTTTTTTATGTAGAGATCATTGTTCTTAAAATAGCAATAACTGTCGGCTAATCCGGCTTTTCCTTCACGAATAGATTTAATTTCGGTACCGGTTAATACCATACCGGCAATAAATTTTTCGAGAAACTGAAAATCAAATTTAGCGCGGCGGTTCTCAATGTTTATGTTATTGACTATCTTAGCCATTGAAATGCAAA
>JBGASH010000104.1:0-10586 GCA_044229775.1 Bacteroidia bacterium | reverse complement strand
TTAATACCATATTCGGCAGGTACAAAGGCGTAAGTGAGAACAGGCGTAAGAAAATAATTTAAAAAACGCGGCAAAATGGTGCCAAGGCCATAAATAGCTGTTTGTCCGACCAGTTTTTTTAAAGGATTACTCACGTTTTAACTTAAACTATAAAAATAAAGTAAATAGCAAGAAAATTTTGATGGAAAAGGCTAAGATATTAACCGCTGATATTGGGAAATTATTGCCGTTTTAAGGTAATTTGGGAAAAAAGGACGAGAAGAGAAAAGACCTTATTGTTATTAGTAATTTGCTATTTTTACAAAAGCCTTATGAAAAAAACAGCTTTCCTTATTTTAAGCATTTTTAGCATCTACTGTTCTATGGGGCAAAGCGATATACGTACCGGCGAGTCACGAACGATCGACTCATTACTTAAAATTTTAAAAAAGGGCGGTCACGATACCTTAAAACTGCGGTTATTAAGTGCAATTATCACCAATATCAACGACGATAATGTTTGGCCACAATACAACCGCCAAATGAAAGAGCTGGCCGAAAAGAACCTTGCAACAGATTCCCCAAAAGCCGAATTAATTATTTACCGCAAATTTTTAGCCGAATCAATTAATAATCTCGGATACCTGGAAGAACAAAAAGGAAATGTAACTGCTGCCATTGGGTATTATATGGAAGCATTAAAACAATTTGAAACAATAAAGTATACGCATGGCATTGCCGAAGCGTATAATAATATCGCGGTTTTTTATGATGGTCAGGGCAATATTGAAAAGGCCCTTGAGTTTCATGCCAAAAGTTTGAAATTGAAAGAGAATACCTCTGATAGTGTTGGTTGGGCCCTTTCGTTAAATAATATTGGAATGACCTATCAAAAACAAGGTATGATCGAGAAGGCCATTGAATATTTTTCGAGAAGTTTAACCATAAAGGAACGTATAGGAAATAAGAATGGCATGGCGTTTACCTTGAATAATTTGGGATTTATTTTTCAGAATCAGGGCGAAATACCCAAAGCAAAGGAGTACTATGAAAAAAGTCTGAAACTTTGGCGGGAGGTGGATAATAAAGACGGCATTGTAACAGCTTATAATAATCTGGCATGGGTTTATCTTTTATCAAAAGACACGGTTAAAGCCCTCGAATATTATTCATTTGCAGAAAAGCTAGGTATAGAATTGAATGATAAACAAGCTATGGCCACTTCTAACGGGAACATAGGCATGTTGTTGTTTGATAAAGGTGATATAAACGGTTCGCTGGTATATTTGAACAAGGCCGAAACGCTTTACGAAGAGATAAATGATAAGGATGGGATGGCAAGCATTTTGATTTATTTAAGTAAAATTTACGCCAAGCAAGGTAATATCGCTGAAGCCGAAAAAGCCTGCAAGCGATCGTTAAAGTTTGGTGAAGAACTGTCCTATCCGGATGTGATAGCTAAAGCGGCCGATCTGCTACGTCTTATTTATAAACGAATGGGAAAATACAAAGAGGCACTTGAAATGAATGAATTGGCCGATAGAATGAACGACAGTATTTCTAATGAGACCACCCGAAAGGCGAGCATTAAACAGCAGTTCAAATACGAGTATGAAAAGAAAGCTATTGCCGATAGTTTAAAAAGCGCCGATCAGCTCGCTAGGAATCAAATTAAACATGAAGAAGAAATAAAACAACAACGCATTTATACTTACGGGGGCATAGTTGGTTTTGTGTTGATGATAGTCGTGGCTTCGGTCTCGTTCAGGGCTTACCGCAACAAACAAAAAGCCAATACCATTATTAACGCGCAAAAAACCGAAGTGGAGCATCAAAAACATATTATTGAAGAAAAACAAAAGGAAATTGTTGACAGTATCAATTACGCCAAACGCATACAATATACCTTGCTGGCGCATGATCAATTTTTAAAAGAAAATTTGCCGGAACATTTTGTTTACTTTAAACCAAAGGATATTGTGAGCGGCGATTTTTATTGGGCCACCAAAAAAGACGATCGTTTTTATTTAGCGGTATGCGATAGTACCGGCCATGGAGTACCCGGCGCATTTATGAGTTTATTGAATATTGGTTTTTTAACCGAAGCCATTAACGAAAAGGGTATCGTAAAACCAAACATGGTGTTCGACCATGTTCGTCAGCGATTGATAGAAGGCATCAGCAAAGAGGGACAACGAGATGGTTTTGACGGTATACTCATTTGTATTGACAAAAAGAAAAAAGACATTAGCTATGCGGCCGCCAACAACAGCCCAATAATAATTAGGAACGGCGAACTGGTTGAACTTCCCGGCGACAAAATGCCGGTGGGTATAGGAGAGCGTACCGATCCGTTTAACCTGTACGAAATTAAAACCGCACCTGGCGAAATGCTCATTTTGTACACGGATGGTTATGCCGATCAGTTTGGAGGACCAAAAGGAAAGAAATTCAAATACAAACCGCTAAACCAGTTATTATTGTCAAATGCCACATTACCATTGGAAAAGCAAAATGAATTACTAAATGTAACGTTTGAAAACTGGAAAGGAAATCTTGAACAGGTTGACGATGTTTGTGTGATCGGAATAAAAATGTGAATCCGGAAATTATTTCCCCGAGATCTTTTTAATGATATTGGTGGTTGACAAACCTTCCACTAACGGTATGGTGATAACCTCTCCACCTTTTGCTTTTACCACATCATAGCCCGCTATTTGTTCGGGTTTATAATCGTTGCCCTTTACCAATACATCCGGCTGAACGTATTTTATTAATTCCAACGGGGTATCTTCCTCAAACAACACAATGGCATCGGTACATTCAAGCGAAGCCAGTACCAACGCGCGGGAAGCTTCGGGATTGATAGGCCTTTCGGGCGATTTGCCCAAACGTTTTACCGAAGCATCATTATTCAATCCTAAAATAAGAATGTTTCCCAGATCGCGGGCTTTACATAAATAATCAACGTGTCCGGCATGTAATATATCGAACACGCCATTGGTGAACACAATTTTTTTAGAATGAAAACGCCAATAAGGAAGCAATGTTCTTAACTGCTCCTTTGTCATGATCTTTTGCGCGAGCTTATTGTGAAACCCCATTTTTATTTTTATTAATGATGGGTAAAACTATTAAAAATAAAAGTCCGAGTATTAATACAAGAACAAATTGAGAGGTCCAAACCAACCATGGTAACGCCACGGCCGGAATAACCGCCACACCATAGAATATCAGAACTTGCTTTATGATGAGGTGGTAAGCGCCTAACCCGCCAGGGGTAAAAATAACGCCAAAGGTTCCAAAGAGCATTAAGGTTAAACATTCTTTGTGCCCAATAGAAGTGGTTTCGGGCAATGCCTTTAAACAAAAGTAAAGGGCGTAAAAGTAGCAGGTCCAAATTAAAACACTTAACAGGGAGAAGGTCCAGAAATTTTTCATTTTACGAACCGAAGAAAGTCCTTCGCCAAACCCTTTTATAAAATTCCCGAACTTACCTTTGAGCGCACCGGCAATTTTTTTTCGCATAAAAAATAAGGCGGCAACAGATCCCGCCACCACAACTAAAAGAATAATTCCTAAAAGTGGTTTTTCATAGAACAAATGCATTTTTTTCCCAACGGGATCAAAAATATATTCGTGTGACAGGCCCGATAGTTCGGTGAACTGAAAAACCATAGTAAGTACAAAAATGATCAGAAGTAATACAAAATCAATGAGGCGTTCGGTAACCACCGTTCCGAAGCCGATCTGAAAAGGGATTTTTCCATAACGGTCAACAATGGTACAGCGCGAAATTTCTCCCATGCGTGGAATACCGTAATTGGCAAAATACCCAATAAAAACACCGGCCATTGAATTAAATATTGAAATTTTATGTCCCACCGGTTCTAATAAGTATTTCCAACGATAGGCCCTTAAAAAATGACTTAAAAAAGCGATAACGGTTGAAACACCCACCCAAAAATAATTGGCATTGGCAAAGGCATTGATGATCTTATCTTTTTCGGAAATTACCTGCCGTATAGCGAGCCAAACCAATAAAACGCCAAGGGCCAATAAAACAACGAACTGAATTATGGATTTAGCTTTTGGTTTCATGGGCCCACCTTGCACCCTCTCTTTAGGAAGGGGAGCACTTGGTGTTTATTTTTTTAATTGATTGGTTTTAGTTTCCGGAAAAACAACAATGGGTTTATGGTTCTTTCTTTCTTTGTAATCAATGATAGCGTAGGAGGCAATGATTATTTCGTCGCCGGTTTTTACAATGAGAGAGGCCGGACCATTAAGACAAATAATTCCTGAACCGCGTTTTCCGGTTAAAACATAGGTGTGAAAACGTTCACCGTTACGGTAATTGTAAATATCAACCTTTTCATTTTCTACCAGGTCGGCAGCATCCATTAAATTTTCGTCAATTGTAACACTGCCTATGTAGTCGAGATTGGCTTCAGTAATGGTTACCCTGTGTAATTTGGATTTTAGTACTTCAATTTGCATAGCATACAAAGGTAATAATAATAGTTTGAAAGGCTGAGCCGTTAAAAAGCGAAAAAAAGGGTGTTTTTAAGCCGTTTTTTACTGCTTAAAATGGAAAGTTTCGGTTTCGCCGGTAGAATAGCGTATCAATAACCATAGCTGTTTATTGGCCAATCGCTGTATGTCGTATATGTCCTGAGGAGGGTCAACCGTTGCGGTATCGGATTTGGCCGGGTAAACATGAAGGGTTAATTTATCGCCTCCTAACTTCCAGGTACCATGATCAGTGTATTTCCCCTTTAATTCCCAGGTAGCATCTTTTTTAAAATCCCATTCAAAATCGGAGCCATAAAAATCAATGAAAGTTTGAGTTACTTCCGAACCGTTCTTAAAGTATTTATCTATTTTCCAATTGCCTTCAACACGGGCGTTCTTGCTCCTAAAGCTAAGAGAAGGGCCATCAGGATATTTTTTGCAATCCGTTACAACCAATATTAAAAAACAAAGAATAAATAACTTAATGGCGGCTCTCATCGTTTTAAAGTTTAGTTAAAACAAATATACGAATTTTGAGCTACTTATTGAACAGTGATGTTGATGATCTTTTGCGTGATGTTTCCATCCCTGTCAACAATGGTAAAGAACCATTTTTCGGTGCCGTTCTGATTTCTGGTAATGATCTGAACGTCCTTAGAGTACCCGCCATACTCGGCAGCCACCATATAGTAGTTGAAAAACGTGGTAGAAGTACTGGCGCCGTCGTACGCATAAGAAACATTATAGCTCTTTAGATCATCCTCGGTTTTAGTGGCAATAATACCTACCCAAACCGTATCTTGTTTAGGAAGGGTGCAATCGCCGGTAATGAATTTGGCAGCCGTTTTAAACGACACATCCGGCGGAATGTGCTGGTCAACTTTTTTCTTTTTACAGCTATAACCTAATACCAAAGGTATGGTGATCAATAAGAATGGAATTAATTTTTTCATAACAGTTTAGTTTAATGAAACATAATTTTAAAATTGAAAGAAATATTTGTGCCAATGTTATATATACCATAATATTTAAATCGCGAAAGGTGATCGTAATACACTTTATTAAGTAAATTATTACCGCTTAGCGAAAATTGTAAACTGGTTCTTTTATTATTAATGGTAATTCCGGCGGCGGCATTTAATAAGCCATAATCCAAAGTAGCAGTTTCAAATTCGGCCGGCCGGTCTTGAACAAAAACGTAAGTAACACCCGGCTTAACAAAGAACTCGCTCACTTTTTTATTACCTTCGAACGAAAGTTTAATATCCGAATTTAATTTGGGTGCCGGAATGAAAGGCAAATAATCGCCGTTATCGCGAGTTCCCAAAACATACGAATAACTGGTTAGCCAGTCAAACCAAGATACTTTTTCGGGATGAATATCTAAAACCGACTCTACACCCTTTATGGTTGCGTCGTTTTGCACGTAATTGTAAATTAAAAAGCCGATGTATTGCAAGCTATCAGTAGCCAAATAAATGTAATTGAAGAAGTGGTTATAGTAAGCCGATACATTAAAGCTTAAATTTTCCGATCGATAACCTAATAAAATATCTCCGCATAAGTTCTGCTCGATCTTCATGTCGGGATTTCCTATTTCATAACGGTAAGTACCTTCGTGCAGACCGTTAGACGACAGTTCGGCAAGGTTAGCGGCACGATATCCGGTAGATAAGTTGGATTTAACATTAAAATATTTATTGAACCAGCTTATTCCTAATGATCCGTTAAGCGAATTGTACATGCGGTTGAATGGCAAAACTTTTGTGCCGGGTGTACTAGGATCTGTATTAATTAATCCGGTGGCAAACGTTTCGATGTGGCGTATATCATAGCGTGCACCGCCTTCTAAAACCAAATGTTTGAAATTGCTTTTAAAGTAAGAATAAAGCGACGACTCGTATTGTTTGGCATCGGGGATAATGGTTCGTGAACCCAGATTAGCGTTGGTTTGATAATAATCCTGTGTACCAAAACTGAGTTCCGTGTTTTTAATATTTTTTGTCCATATGCCGTTAAGGATATAGGAATTTAAAAGCATGTTTAAACTAACCTTATTGCCACCTTCCTGTTCCTGTCGGTTATTACTTTGAACACCAAAATTTAATTTAAGTTTAGAATTTTGTAAGAAGAAGGTGTTTTGCGAACTTACCACATGAAGATTAACGGTGTGATGAGGACGGCTGAAATCGCGACTCAACCTATCGTCGGGCGGATCTTGCAATTGGATGATATCCATTAAAAATCCAAAGTTGCTTTGTGTGAACATGTAATTATTCTGACTGATCCAGTTCTTTTGTTTAAAACCAAATCCGGCTTTGGCATAATACCCGCCAAAACGCGAGTTTAAAACGCGTTTACCATTTCCGTCGTTGTAATCGGCATGACTTTCTTCGCCAACTCTGATGCGCCAGTTTATTTTTTCAGTGGCGCCTTTAACACCAACATCCGTTGCAATACCGTAAGTACTGCTGAACATTCGCGTTGCAAAATCGGAGCGAATGGTTTTTTGTGGGGCGGGTTTTTCTTCAATAATATTAATTACCCCACCCATGGCTTCCGATCCGTATAATAAAGAGGCTGGTCCTTTAATAATTTCCACTTTATCGATCCCAACATCCGAAAGACCTAAGCCGTGTTCGTCTTGCCATTGCTGGTTATCAAAACGCAAACCCATTAAAACAGTTTGGATACGATTACCAAATAAACCGCGTATAACAGGTTTCGAAATTCCGGCGCCGGTGGTAAGCTGACTTATCCCCGGAATTTTTGCAATACCATCACTTAAATTGAGCGCGCCCGACTCGCGCATTTCGTTGGCGGAAAGTTGCGCGATATTATTGGCGGTTTTTTCATTGTCGCTGTTGTTGACGCCGTAAATAACTACCTCGTCAAGATCGTAGGAGCTTTTATGCAGGTTCACATTAAATTCGTTAAGCGTATCTTTAAAATTAACCGACGAAATAAATAGTTTGTAACCAAGCGCGCTGAACTGCATCACAAATTTTTGCTGAGGTACTTTTTTAAAAGTATATACGCCCGCGTCGTTTGTAATGGCAATGAGATTTAGTTCCGAAATATAAACTGCCACCCCTTTTATGGGTGTTTTTAATGTATCGTCAATAACAGTTCCTCTTATAGTAACCTGTGCAAGATTATTTAGTGAAATACAGAGTAATATGAATATGAATAATTTTTTCATGAAAAGTATATCCGGCCATTGCAATAATGGCCGGATAAAAAAGGGTGTGAAAAAATTATTGCACTAAGTGAATTTCGTCAATAGAAAGATTCGGCTTAACTTCTTTCCACCACATTTCCTTATTTTTTAATTTAAGGATCCTATACGATGACCTTAATATAGAAGCGTCGTTAGGGGTTAAAATAAGATCGTCCCCGTCTTCACCCAATTCCCATTTACCATCAAGTGTGTTGGTAGATTGATTAATGGTATAAGAGCCTCCCTTTTTAATATGGATGATAAAATCAGAGTTAAAGGGCACATCAACCCCATCGGTAGTATACTTTACTATTTTCCAGTCGCCTTCAACGCGCGCTTTTTTGGTTCTTAAACTGAACATCGGCCCATCTTCAAACTTTTTACAATCGGTAAATGCAAAAGCACAGAGAGAAATTATCAAAAGTGATTTTAATATTGGTTTCATATTTATTGTTTTTGAAAAAGTTAATTAATTTAAATAATGACTATGATCTAAAAGAAGATCATGATGAAAGAAAAAAGAAACAATTAGCTTAACTTGGGTGGAGGAGAGGATATTTCTGAATAGAAAGACCTGTAGAAATTACAATAAGTAAACGTTATCCTGGAAATTTCAGATGCCGGGATCAAATAGTGGGGCTTTACTGAAGAAAAATTGGTGAAAGCGACCAGCAAAAAACCAATTCCTTTTTTAGAAGAAGCATCCTGATGCGATTGTTTCGCTAAAACATCAACGGCGCGCTTTTCCTTATTATCAGTGATCACTTTTAAAATATGATCGCCCGCGGGTGTTGTTTCATCATTTAGAAGGTCGTACAAAACGCCATTAACACTGATCTCGGAATTGTCTAACCAGGTTATTTTACTGAATTCACTTTTAGAAAGTGAAAGTGTAATGATGTCGTTTTGTATTTTATTATTATTAATGTTATCGGCCATTTCTTCTTTGGCTTCTTCCTGCACCCATAATATTATGGGCGAAAAAGCAAAGGCGTACAGTATAAATATGCCTCAAAAAAAATAACTGATTATTTGGTTCCTTTTCAAGTAATACAAATCTACTAAAATTAACTTGTATATACAATTCTTGATAAAGCGTAAATTACTGATAATTAGTTTTTTAATCACGTTTTTGGAAGCTAATGTTTATTTTCTATATATTTGTTTTAGCGAAAATTTTGAAAAAGTCCATTTTTATATTTGTAGGAATTGTGATTGTCGTATTCATGACTTGTCATTTCTTTATCTATAATTTATCGGTTTACGCTCATAAAAACGAAGTTCAAAAAAAATTGGATTGTTATTTTGGTAAGACAGAAAAAATCGAAATTTCAGCATCAAAATTGTTTAAGAATAGTGAAGAAATTCAATGGTTCGAAAATAATACGGAAATTAAATATTATAATGAACCATATGATGTTGTTAGTATAAGCATTGAAAGTGACAAGGTAATTTTAAGTGTAATAGATGATAATACCGAAAGAAGCATGTACGAAGAGTTTCAGGGGCAATCGGATGTTATCTTTGAAAAGAACCAAGCTCAAAACAATGGGCATAAACTGATTTCCGGTTTTTTATCCTTGAAATGTATCTTTACAACGCCCCTAAATTTTTCTTCAACTATTTCAACGACTGTTTTTTTAAAGGAAGCGTCATTTTCTGTTTGTCTAGGATATCTAACCGTTCAAACCCCTCCTCCAAATAATCTGGTCTAAACGATCAAAATTATTTTTCTATTTTAAAACAAATTATTTTTTGTTAAAAAACGTGGCTTCTTAACCGATGTTTTGTGATTTTTTAACTGATTGCAAAATTTCGTAGTAAACTAAATTTTATTGTGCGTGACGTTTTTGTTTTCGGCGATTAAAATTTTAAATAGAAATTGATCATTGAGCCGGTCCCAATAACCTATTATTAACAGAATAATCAATAATCACATAAAATTAAATCATGAAAAATCTATTTATATCACTAACTGCTTTATTTATTTCGATCCAAGCTGTTTCTCAGAATCAATTATCTGGAAAGGTATTTGACGCGAAAACTAATTCTCCCTTATCGGGAGCAAGTATTGTTGTTAAAGGAAAAAGTGGAACTGTAACTGACAGCTCAGGACGATTCAGTATTGAGTGTTCAGACTCAATGGAAATAATTGTATCTTTTATAACATATGTATCCGCTAAAAAGAAGATAGTAAATTGCGGTGAGGAAGTAAGTATAGGACTTATTCCTACAAGTAAGAAATTAGATGAAGTAGAGATCACTGCTACGTCAAATTCAAATAAATCTATTTTGTATCAACCTACTTCAATTGTGAAGTTAAATGAGTTAGAATTAAAGCGTGGAACCGGCTTATATCTTGATGATGCTATTAATGCTAACGTGCCTGGGGTTTATATGGAAAGAAGGACCGTTTCGGCGGGCCAGCAATTTAATATACGTGGATATGGAAACGGAGCCAGAGGAACAAATGGTGTAAATAGTAATTTTGACACTCAGGGTTCTAAAGTATATTTAAATGGTATTCCTATTACCGATGCTGAAGGTATTACTCTTATGGATGACATCGATTTCGCCTCTATTGGAAATGTTGAAGTTGTTAAAGGTCCTGCGGGATCACTTTATGGATTAGCAGTTGCCGGAGTTGTGAATCTAAAAACAAAACAGGCAGAAAAAGGAAAAGTTTCAGTTGGGCAAGATGCAATGTTTGGCAGTTATGGTCTAAGCCGTTTAACTTCCCATGTGCAGATTGGCGGAGACCGTTCATCGGTTTTAGTTAATTACGGTCATCAGACCTACGACGGATTTATGGTTCATACTGCTTCGCATAAAGATTTTGTGAACTTAATGGGCGACTTCCAGCCAAATGATA
>JBGASH010000103.1:0-11483 GCA_044229775.1 Bacteroidia bacterium | reverse complement strand
ATATTTTCCAAGCATACCATTCGCAAATCCGTTACCAACATAACTGGTACCGGCAAAATCAACCGCAAAATCACCCACCCAATTGGTAGCAAACGGTGCAATAGCAGATGTGGTCCAAAGCGCAACACCCGCGCTGCTGTATTTTCTAATAGCGTTAGGGGAGAGGCCGCCATACACGTAAGCATCACCTAAAGCATCCACGTCCACTTCAAGGGCTTTGTTGGTTGAGGTAAAAGCAGGAGTGGCGGTCCAGGGATCAATTACAACTGTTTTAGAAACATCGAACGTTTGATTTAATTTAAATGAAACTTCGTTGTTATATAATTCAAATGAAGAAGCGATCACTTCGTTATTGTCATTATAAAATGTAAAAGGGGCGTGATCAATAATGTCGCCGAAAACTGTACTGGCATGTACGTTGCCCGATTGATCGATAGTGAGTTTTGAAGCCCCACTGTATTTCATTTTTACTTTAGTAATATCGGCACCCGGATGTAATATGAGTGCGTATTTTATACCGCCTTTATCTTTTGGGAAACTGTAAACTACATCAATATTAGGATAAAGATTCTTGTAAGTGATATTCTTATACGACTTAACGAAATTGATGCTCTTTGCAGGATCAGAATGATTAGGATAGTTGAAATACTCCATATCCACATTTTCGGCAACCAGTTGAACGTTTGAATTTGCGCCTACCCATTCGATGTTCACCATCGCAGATCTTAAAAGATCAAGGGCTTTTAATTTATCTTCTTTATTGGCTTCATTGATCTCAAACTCTACTTCATTTCCTTTTTCTTCATTGATAAGCTTATCTAATTGTTTTTGTTTTTTAGAAGTAATTCCCCATTCGTCTAACCGGTAACTCATGCCTTTGGTGGTAAAATACGCCTGATAGCCTTGAGAATTAGTGTTGTCTACACCAAACAGAACTTGTGAATTGCGAATACCGCTTTTTCCGTCGAACTGACCTTTATTCTCAATAAAAACTTTGTAATCAAAGGGCACGCTTGTCCATTTTTGGTGAACCCCGCGTTTAGCTGCCAGCCCCTGTCCGCAGGCAATATTCGATCCGACAAACAAAAAAGATAAAATCAGAATGAATTTTATCGCAACGAAAAAATGTGTGATTTTTTTCATTTTAAGTAAGGGTTAGTGTTTACGTAATTTAGTGAATCTCAGTACCGAAGTCAATATTTAGAATAGGCGAGTAAACTTATTCACTCATTTAAAACACTAGTTCACTCAATTCAACAGGTTTTAAACAAAAAAAGACCGTCTATTTTGACGGTCTTTCAATAAAAAAAGGCTTTTTATTCTATTATTTTACTAGGAGTTAGAAAGCTTGTTTTTAATGCAAATACATAAATAAAACTGGATATCTCCTACTTAACTAGTGTAACATGTCCGCTTAGTTCATGCGACTTACCAAACACGTTAGTTAAATTGATCTTCCAGATGTAGGTGTCTTCTTGCGACAATTTGCCTTTATAAAAACCATCCCATCCATGGCCAAAATCATTGGTCATCATTAATTCTTCACCCCAACGGTTGAATATGCGAAGCTCATATTTTGTTATGCCAAATCCTTTAGGCTGGAAGATATCATTTACACCATCGCCATTTGGTGTAAAGATGTTTGGAACATAAACTCCGTAATCTTCACCCACAATGATGGTTTTTACAATGGTATCGGTACAACCGTGATCACTTGTAACAACCAATGCAATGGCGTAAGTACCCGCTTCGCCATAAGTATAATTAGGATTTTGATAATTAGAATGCGGTTTAGGTAAATTCATAAAATACCAATCCCATTTTTTAACGATCGCCTGATGCGTTGCATCGGTAAAGTTCACTTCTTCGTTAATAATAGGTTTTAAAGGGGCGTAGTTAAAGTCGGCAACAGGGAAAGGATAAGCACTAACGGTATAGGTAACAGAACCAATACAGCCATTATTATCGCTTACTGTTGCTCTAACGGTATAATCACCTGCTACACCATAACAACGATCGGTATTGATTAAATTACTGGCAAAAGCGCCATCACCAAAATCCCAACTGCAATTTTGTATTGAACCTACGGTGTTAGCCGCAGTAAAGGTCATGCATAATGGCACACAACCTTTGTTTGTACTGGCCGAAATGGAAGGAATAGGTGTTGGATTTACTATTAATGTAGAGACAACAGGTGTAGAAGAACATCCGGTACTGGTGTTTGTACCAATAACGCTCAACAATAAATTAGTTGTACCATTTACCGTATAAGTACTTCCCACATAATTGATCGGGTTCCATGCATAAGTTTCCGCACCATTGGCAACTAAAGTGGCTTGGTCGCCATAACAAACCGTTTGACTAGTAACAGATATGGATGGAATTTGTTTAAACGTTAAATTAATATTGTTGCTGATAGTACAACCATTAGCATCCACACAATTTACCACATAATTATAGGTTCCAGGAATAGCTTCAGAAACATTATATGCTCCACCAACTGGACCAGGTGTCCAGGTATAACCGTAAGGACCTGTTCCACCAGCGGCAAATGAATTAAGATTAATTAATCCGCCCGCGCAAACATTGGTTGTACTTGAATTAATTGTTACTGTTAAAGCTTGTGGTTGTGTAACCAAAACAGGAACAACCGTGAAACAACCGTTGGCATCAGTTACTGTAACCGAATAGCTTCCGGCAGGAATATTAGTAAGTGTTTGTGATGTTGAGCCGTTTGTCCATAAATACGTGTGAAGTCCGGTACCGCCACTACTATTAATCGACGCCGATCCGGTGTTTGTTCCAAAACATAAAACATTTGCACTGGTATTAGTTGCGGTTATAGGAGTAGGTTGTGTAATTTGTATGGTTCCTTGCGATGCACAACCTTTAGCGTCGGTTACATCGACGGTATAAATACCTGCAGGAAGATTTACGGCTGTAGGCGTATTTTGTGCCGGCACCGAATTCCACGTATATGTAAATGGTCCTGTTCCACCGGTTAATGAAGCCGAGGCCGCACCAGTACTGTAACCGTTACAATTTACGTTTGTAAAAGTTCCGGCAGTACCAATAATTACAGTGGCCGGTGGGATATTTACAATTTGTACTGTGGCGGTTTTTATTAACGGATTACAAGAATTATCTTTTATCTGTACAGTATAAATACCGGCGGCCAAACCTGTAGCAACAGAAGTTGTTTGTAAAGATGGGGTCCAGGTATAAGAATAAGGAGATAGTCCTCCCGAAACCTGAACGGTTGCCGAACCATTTGCTTTATTGCAATATTCAGGTGCGGTAAAAGTATTGATGGTTAGAGTAGAGGGTGGACAAGGCACCACTAAACTCACATTCCCAACTAAAGCGTTTCCTGAAACAAAAAGATCGGCATTATTAATTTTAGAGAATACCACGTCAAATACAGCACCAGGTGTATTTACAGATGAAACGAAGTTAAAATTCTTGTCGTATTTGCTAACGCCTGCCGTTGTTCCAACATAAACGTTTTCGCACGAGTCAACAATTACACCCGAACATAATCCTTTAGTAGCACCTGCAACTTTAATTTGCACGATCATTAATCCGTTATTAATATCCCTCTTTTTTAAGGAGTCGCCATTATATGTGTAAACAAAACATTTAGAAGCACAGATCGCATTTTGCGCACTTGGATTATTAAAGGCGTTAGGTGTAAAATAACCATGGTCGGCCGTGGTATAACCCGAGTTCACGTTCCACAACACGCCGAAAGCCGGGGTAAATCCAAAAACTTTTCCAACGGCACCGCTATTGATACAGATACCGTAATAGTTTCCATTATCGGAAGCGCATAAACCTCTTAATTCAGACGAAGGGAAACTTCCCATGGCGTTATATCCCGTTGGCAGAAGTGTTGCCTGATTGATATTTCCAACACCGTGTCCGCCCGGCGTTGCACCACCAATTAAATTGGTTTGTGCTTTATTAAAGCATAAATTAAAAAATTCCCAGGTAGTACCGCTTACAGTTGATAAATTTGTTCCGGTAACAACCGCTACACCTGCCGAATTGATCTTTTGGATCATTCCGTTAGCAAATCCGTTACTCACATAATTATTACCCGCGTTATCTGTTGCGAGATCGCCATGCCAGTTAATATAGAAAGGGTATAGCGTTAGTTGACCATAACGGAACACCGGCGGGACTATACTTTCTCAAATAAAACGGGACCGTAACCACCATAGTGTAAACGTTACGGCAACATCATTCTCAACGTCAAATCCAATATTAGTAAGGCAAAAGCCAGTTGGCGGTCCAAGGATCGATCACAACCGATTTGTATTGTCGTACAAGACAATTTTAAAAAGACACCACGTTACCATTAATCTCAAATGATGATTTGATCTCAGTTTTGTTATCTTGATAAAAAGTTAAGGGTGCATGATCGATCATATCACCAAAAGTCGTTCCAAGGCGAATATTTCCATCATTGTCGATAGAAGAGCGCTGACCGGCCCCGGTATATTTCATTTTGTAATTTTAGAAACATCGGCACCGGGTTGCAATACAAAACGATTACCTGTTTTTCCTTCTAAAAAACTATAAACTACATCTACACGGATAAAGATTCTTGTAGGTAATATTCTTATAAGCTTTTTGCAAAATAACCCCGGTATTGTTATTGGCATCCGGATAATTGTAATATTCAACCACCATGTTCTCAGGTGTGATCACAGGTATTGGCGTTTGCCTCCGCCATTCTAATTGAATAACAGAGCTTCTTAACAGATTCGAAAGTCTTTTTAATTCATCTTCCTCTTTGATCTCACGCTTTGGAAGGATTTTCATTCCGCCTCTTTCTTTCTCAACTATTTCCATTAAACGTTTTTAGTCGGCTTAGCAGATTTGCCCCACTCATCCATACGATAAGTTAAACCAGTAGCGGTAAAATAAACCTGCAAACCGTCATTTTCAATTCAAAACCTATTTGAGAATTCTTTAGCTTGTTCTTACCGTTAAATTGACCTTTATTTTCAATAAAAACTTTATGTTCAAAAGGATTAGAAGCCCATTTGGTCGCAGCATTATTCCGATTATTTGAAGCCCCTTGCGCGAAAGAACTACTGGAAACAGTAAGAGTTAACAAAAACGCGGTGCTAAGGCCAAAAAAGAAGTGTGAATTTTTCATAAATGGGGTCGTGTGACGTGATTAATTGGAACCAAAGTTACTAAAGATTTGTATTTCAGTGGTTTTCTTAGATAATTTACAGCTAAGCTCTACTCAAAATAGTCGAGTTTTCACTCATTTTGGTCGAATCTAAAATAAATGCATTTTTTTAGGTGTTTTTGTGCACAAAAAATAAGAGACGGAAAAGTATGCAAATTATTTGTCGGATGTGATCAAACATTTAGGTACATACCACTTATTAATATAATTACTGAAACTGATTATTTCGCCAACACAATTAAGGTATTCGCCGTTTGAATTTCTCTTAAAGTAAAGCGCTTTCCCATTTTTTATTTCTGAAACAACTAACTTACTTAAATCTTCAATACCCATTTTTTTATTATCGCACCCCAACTTTATCCCAACTTCATTATTATAAAGATCCATTACCGTTGATAAACTATCAGGTCTTTCGTTTAACTCGCTTTGTTTTTTTAGGAACATACTATAATTACCCTTTTCGTGTGCTTTACCAAGTTTTCTTACTTTTTTTGGCCGGATCTTTTGACAGAACGCGGCCATAAATAATATATGGCGATAAGCATCCAGTTTCCCGCCACTCTCAAAACTGTCGGGTTCTTTGTTTTGTTTCATGTTTTGATAAACGCCCCAACTCTTTTTATAGATCTTTTTCATTTTAAGCGCTGCAAAAGGATGGGTAAACGACCAGCGTTTTTCGTAGGAAGAAAGATTGCTGAACCTTTGCGCGACGCAAAAATTGAATAGTAAAATTAAAAAAAGTACAACTTTATTTTTCACGTAAAATAATTTAAGTTCAATTAACAAAAGCGTGTTGATAAGAGAACGTGTGGCATAACATTAACAAATGTAATATCATTTAGTTTTGCATCGTGGGATTTAACGGAGATATATTAAAAAAAATATTTGCAAAAGAACTTGGAACAGGTTTAGTTACCAGCATCAATGATCTACGCGATAAAGAGTTTAGTGGGATTAAATTGAATCCTGAAGAACGATTTGCTTTATCTACTTTTGATAAATACCGTATCAAGATCCTGAATTCACAGGAAAACGAAGATTCTTTCCATCACCATTATCGCCAGCTTCAGGTGATCGCCAACTTAACCGATTGGCGCGAATTCTTAAAGGAAGAGTATAATAAGTAATTATTTCCGAGTATCTTACCTAAATTGCCTTTTAATCTTTAAGAGTTTTGTTTACATTTGACTTTCATCACGAATCTCTAAAATTGAATTATGAACGTTAAGACACTGGGGCAGTTTATTATTGAAAAGCAGACCGATTTTCCGTTTGCAAAAGGCGAATTATCACGTTTGTTAAGGGACATAGGAATTGCATCAAAGATCGTTAACCGTGAAGTTAGCAAGGCCGGACTCGCTGAGATATTGGGAGAAACCGGCGATGTAAATATTCAGGGCGAAAAAGTTAAAAAACTCGACGTTTTTGCCAACGAACAATTTATTGCTGCGCTTAAAGCCGGCGGCGAAGTTTGCGCCATTGCCAGCGAAGAAAATGAAGAAATAATTCCTATCGACAGCGAAATTTCCAAGAACGCAAAATATGTGGTGGCAATTGATCCATTGGATGGTTCGTCAAATATTGATGTTAACGTTTCTGTTGGTACCATCTTTTCAATTTACCGACGCACTACCTTAAGCGGGCCGGGAACAATAGAAGATTTTATGCAACGTGGTACCGAACAGGTTGCTGCCGGATACGTTATTTACGGCTCATCTTGCATGATGGTTTATACAACAGGAAAAGGGGTAAATGGTTTTACGCTTGATCCAAGTATAGGCGAGTTTTGTCTATCTCATCCTAATATGAAAACGCCACAACGCTCGGCCACTTATTCTATTAACGAAGGAAATTACCTTCATTTTCCGGATGGTGTAAAAAAATATTTGAAATATTGTCAGGAAGAAGATAAAGCAACTAACCGTCCATATTCATCGCGTTACATTGGATCAGGAGTTGCCGACATTCACCGTAATTTATTGGTTGGCGGTATTTATATTTATCCTACCACCACAAAATCGCCAAACGGTAAACTACGATTATTATATGAGTGTAATCCTTTGGCATTTATTGTAGAGCAGGCAGGGGGAAAAGCGACTGATGGTAAAACCCGGATCCTGGAAAAAGACATTAAAGAATTGCATCAAAGAACTCCTTTATTTATTGGTTGTACCGAAATGGTTGATACCGCAATGGAGTTTATGGTAAAATATTCTAACGAAACCGTTTCCAAATAAATTTTAAACCTTTTTCATGCCTCAAGGCATACTTTATTTAATTCCTGTAACTCTTGGAGAAACAAGTGTTAAGCAGGTGTTACCTCAATATAATATTGAACTGGTTAATTCTCTCACTTTTTTTATTGTAGAAAACGCCAAAAGTGCCCGCCATTTCTTAAAAGGATGCGGTTACGCCGAAATAAATAAGGCCATTATTTCTGAATTAAATGAGCATACTAAACACGGTAATATTTCTGACCTGTTAAAGCCGCTTTTTGATGGAAATAACATGGGTTTATTGAGTGATGCGGGTTGTCCGGGAATAGCCGATCCCGGATCAGAAATCGTTAAGCTGGCCCACCAAAAAAACATAAAGGTTGTACCGCTGGTGGGCCCTAGTTCTATACTATTAACAGCAATGGCCTCAGGATTTAATGGTCAAAACTTCGCTTTTAACGGTTATTTGCCGATTGAAAAACCACAGCGGATAAAAAAAATAAAGGAATTGGAGCAACTTGCCGGAAAACAGGATCAGTCGCAGTTTTTTATTGAAACACCTTACAGAAATATTGCGCTTTTTGACGACCTGCTACAAAGTTTAAGTGCACAAACCTTATTGTGTTTAGGAATAAATGTTACCACAGATGCCGAAAAAATTCTTACCAGATCGGTAGCTGAGTGGAAGAAAGTAGCGAAGCCCGAAATAAATAAAATACCCGTAGTGTTTGGGATCTATAAATGATGAATTACTTCATCATCATGCTTCTTTTTACCAGATAAGTATACAACACGTTGTCAAAACCTTCTTTTATATCTGCTTCTACAAAATCGATGTGATATTGACCGCATTTTAGTTTAAGCGCATTGGTAAAATTACTAACGGAGCTAACATAGCTCTCCTTGATCTGATTAGGATTTAATTTTATTTCTTCACCACTTTCAAGGTCAATGAATTTGTAAGGGCGGTTCTCAAACTCAAAATCCAGTTCCTTTGCTTTATCATTTACATGAAACAAAACCACTTCGTGTTTTTTGTATTTTAAATGCTGAAGTGCCGAAAAAAGTTCCTCATTATTGCCGTCAGTATCAAACATATCACTAAATATCACCACCAAAGAACGCTTGTGAATTATTTCGGCAATTTGATGTAGTGCTTTTACGGCCGAAGTACTTTCATTTGGTTGCTTTTCTTTTTTACCAAGAAGTTCCTCTAAAGTTGCAAAGATCAGTTTTTGCTGGGCCGGACTACCTTTTGCGGGTAAATGCAAACTAACATCTTTGTTAAAAAGCGTTAGTCCAATCGCGTCGCGTTGTTGTTTTAACAACTCATTCATGGCAGCGGCCGCATAAACCGAAAACGTTAATTTATTATTCTCAGAATCGGCCGGAAATAGCATGGAAGAGGAGGTGTCGATCACTATTTGGCACCTTAAATTCGTTTCCTCCTCATATCTTTTAACAAATAATTTATCCGTTCGGGCAAACAATTTCCAATCAATATGCCGGGTACTTTCGCCTGAGTTGTACAAACGATGTTCAGCAAACTCAACCGAGAAACCATGAAAAGGGCTCTTATGAAGTCCGGTGATAAACCCCTCAACTACTTTTTTCGCCAAAAGCTCCAGATTCTTGAATGGTTCTATTATTTGACGGTTTATTGGCATGTTGGTAAAATTAGACCTAAAGCGAAATAATTTTTGCTAAAATATCATAATTTTTACTATTTTAGTGGGATAATTAAAACAGGCTATATTTTACTATGAGGCAAATTTACTTTCTGCTATTTCTCTCTTTTTTAGGATTATCAAGATTAACTGCTCAAATTGACACTTCTTTTTGGTTTGTGGCACCCGACATTTCGGCTGATTTGGGACAGAGCCCAATTAACTTCCATTTTACATCCTATAATGCACCTTCAACAGTTATAATCAGGCAACCGGCAAATGGTACTTTTACCCCGATCTCTTTTACCATGGCTGCAAATGCTTATAGTGCTGTTGCCTTAACTGCTTCAATTACAGGTATTGAGAATAACCAAGCCAATACAACGTTAACACGTGGCTTTTGGATCAGTGCCAGCGCTAATGTTTCTGCCGTTTACGCCATTGAGTCGGCCTCCAATAAAGAAATGATAAGCCTTAAAGGCCAAAAAGCAGTTGGGGTGGATTTTTATACCCCTTTTCAGAATTTCTGGACCTCGGCTCAAAAAACAGCCACAAATGCTCCGGCCTATAATGCTTCTTCAATCGATATTGTTGCTACTCAAAATAACACGCAATTGGTAATTACCCCTCGCGCCAACATTATTGGCCATACAAAGGACGTGACATTTACCAAAATACTTCAAATGGGCGAAACATTCAGTTGTCAGGATACAACTACGCTAGCCCCAACTAAACTCGCGGGCTCAATCATTTCTTCCGATAAACCTATCGCGGTTACTATAACTTCATCCGGTTTAAAAAATGCAGGCTGTACAAGTAATGTTAGTGATCAGATAACTAATTCCAGTTACGCCGGAACAGATTACGTTATAACCCGCGGTAACACCGGCGTTGATAAAGTTTATATTTTGGCTACTGTAAATTCAACCAGTATTACGGCTTATCATACCGGAACTGTTTCAACACTCATAAACACAGGCGAGACCTATACTGTTGATGCTTCACTATCGCCTTTAACCTACATTAAAACTACAAAGCCTGTTTACATTTTACATGTTACTGGTTTTGGTTGCAAATTAAGCGGTGAACAGATGCCGAATTTTTATTGCGCAGGTACATACACAACTGCATTTTTGCGTACCGCTGCCGATTCATTTGGTTTAAACCTTTATACACGTAACGGTTTTCAGGGTAATTTCTTATTGAATGGAAGCGCAGCTTTGGTTCCTGCTGCAGGGTTTTCGGTGGTGCCGGGAACAGGCGGAACGGTTGTTGGCGCAAGATTTTATTATAACACTGTACAAATTCCGGTTGGATCTTATAACACTGTTACAAACTCGGGTGATATTTTTGGTTGCGGTATCACTGAAGGAAAAAGTAATTCAGGAGGTTCTTATGTTCATGTAAATGATTTTGTTTCTTACCCAATCGTAGATGCCGGTCCTACTACCGCTACTATTTGTTCAAATACACAATTGGTGTTGAACGGTTTTGCCGGGGGCGGTAACGTTACCGGAAAATGGACCACTAACGGCTTTGGTGCTTTTACTTCAGGTACCACCGCTTTAACCAATACTTATGTTCCAAGTCCGATCGACACCGCTGTTAAACCAATTAAGCTAACGCTGCAATCAACGGGCCCTTGTCCAAGTCGTACCGACACGATCTTCGTGACAGTTAGACAGGCACCGTTGGTTAACGCTTCGGTTGATCAGGTGAAATGCGGAAATAACGGAACTGTAACGCTCAATGGAAATATTCAGGGAGCAACTTCTACTGGACAATGGTCAACGTTAGGTTGCGGATCTTTTGTGCCAACTAATACAGTTTTAAATGGCTCCTATGTCCCCTGTAGCGCCGACACCGCCGCTGGATTCGTCAAGCTCGTCCTCGTTTCAACTAATAACGGTTTGTGCCTAGCGGTCACTGATACGATCAAGATAACTTATACCAAACCACCATTGGTCGATGCCGGCCCCACAAGTTTAACCTTATGTGCCAATAACCCTAGTGTTGGTTTAGCAGGAGTGGTAAGCGGTAGCAGTAGTACTGGAAAATGGATCACTTCAGGATCAGGTGTGTTTACCCCTAATAATATTTCGTTAAATGCAACGTACGTTCCGAGTTCTTTGGATATTTCAACAACTACTGTTACGCTGCGGTTACAATCAACCAACAATGGTCAGTGTTTAACCGTTACCGATAGCATAATGATCAATTTTACCATTCCACCTTCAGTAAGTGCCGGTTCTAACGTTTATGGTTGTAAGAATAGTCCAACAATAGCCTTGAACGGAACGGTTACAGGAGCCACCAGCACCGGAATTTGGAGTGGAGGATTAGGCACATATAATCCTAACAGTTCTGTTCTTAATGCAACTTATTCGCCATCAG
>JBGASH010000102.1:0-10671 GCA_044229775.1 Bacteroidia bacterium | reverse complement strand
GGGAAAACCAATTGTGTATAAGACGCTAAAGAGTAAGACAAAATTGATCGTTATTAAAATGAAGGATATTTTGGAGAACAGAAAACTGGAGTTGTCGGATAAAAGTTATGTTATAGAGAAATACACTTTCTTTATTAGTGTTGAAGGAAAATTAATAGAATTGAAGGAGAATGGAAGCATGTTAACTGACGATGTGATCGGTGAGATAAAAGAATTGGATTCGGCAAAGGAGAAGAAATTCAATGTTTACATTGACGATATTATCGCAATTCATGATGAAAAAGAAGTAAAGATCCCCGTTGCGAAATTCATTATAGAAAAATAAACAATAAGAGCGTTTGAAGGATAATTAGTCCGTCGGCCAGATAAATGAAATAGTACCGGTGGCGCGATGTTTCAGAAAACCAGATCACTAAAACACTTGCTAAAAACACTAAGCCTCGTACCACTACGAGGCTTTTTACTTCTATAAAAAAAGCAAGAATCAAATACAGCACCATTAGCCCAATAGCGAATAATTTACTTTTTTGGATTCCGATCAGCACCGGAAACGATCTTACATTGTCAGCAGTGTCTTTTTCAATATCTCTTATGTCGAACGGCATGCAAATGGCGGCAATAAAACAAAACTGCGAAATAATATAAAGCCATTCGTCTTTTTGAAAATGTTTTAGTCCGGTAAAGTTTTCCTGTTCAAACATAAAAGGGATCACCACACAAACGATCACCCAGGCGAAAGCGATATAAAACGATTTAATAAAGGGTTTTTTGCGCAGCTCAACCGGCGGTAAAAAATATGCCACACTAATTAAACCTATGCCACAATAGATCAATATGCTTTTCTGATACACTTCAAATATGGTGAACAAGGTGCGCGCCAAAACCAGAATAAAAAGGATACCCAAAGTGAAAATATATTTTTTATTTCTTCTGTACCAAAGCAGTCGCTCATCGGTAGTAGGTTTAAAACTCTGATAGATGCGTTGCGCATTATACAGCGAGAAGGCAGCAAAAAAATTAACGATGGCAAACAAAAAGCCGGGTTGTACCGCGTGGTCAAAAATAAGACCTCCCTGAAAAGTAGAGAAAAAAACGCCGAAGGCTAAAAATAAATTGGAATACCCTATGAAATCAAAGAAATTCTTGAGTATTTGTGAGACAAATTTCAATTTTACATACGTTGATGAACCGCTTCAAATAACACAATACCGCAAGCCACCGATACATTAAGGGAAGCAATTTTTCCGGGCATAGGAATTTTTGCCTGCACATCGCTGCGTTTTAAATATTCGTTGCTAATGCCATCTTCTTCGGATCCCATGATAATGCAGGTAGGTTTTTTGAGATCCACATGATAGATCAAGGTCTCGGTTTTTTCGTGACAGGCAACAATTTGTAAACCGTATTCCTTCAGGTAGTCGATGGTGGTTTTTAAATTATCTTCGCGACATACCGGTAAGCGGTGTAAAGCCCCCGCACTTGTTTTAATAGCATCGCCATTTATTTGCGCGGCACCGCGACTGGGAATGATAATAAAATCAACCCCTGCACATTCGGCACTACGTGCAACAGCTCCAAAATTTCTTACGTCAGTGATGCGGTCTAATATTAAAACAAGTGGTACTTTTCCTTTTTCGAAAGTTTGAGTTAACAGGTCCTCAACACTGTAATAAATTATTTCGGCAATGTAAGCAATAACACCCTGGTGATTTTTATCGGTAACACGGTTTAACTTTTCGGGCGGTACAAATTGATAAGGAATATCTTTTCCCTTTAAAGCCTGCCGCAATTGATTGAATAATTCGTTAGACAACCCTTTTTGAAGCAGGATCTTTTCAATGGTCTTATCGGCATTAATGGCCTCAATAACCGCGCGTATTCCGAATATTAAATTTTCTTCAGCCAGACTAATTAAAGAATAGATTGAATTGTTTTAAATGATGAATGGCATGTTTGTGCAATAGATGAAGCCACTGATCATAATTAAAATCACCATAAAATGGATTTGTAACAGTAGCGTGAGGATTATTTTTGTAATAGTTGATAAAATTATGGATCTCTTTATCGAGTTCATGAATGGCATCGGGCATGTTTTTATTACGTAAAGGCGCCGGCGTTTCAGTCATAAGTGAATTCTTTGTACCCGGTTTAAATTCCTTATCGCTCAAAGCAAAGGTTCTTGCTCTTTCCATAACATCTTCGGCTAGTTGTGGCTTTTCTTTGATACGACCCCAGGCAATACCAATACTATCGGTCATGTGTTCGATCATTCCTTGAGGCGATAAAACACCAAACATGGCTTTTTCAGTTCCATTTAATTTTTTCAGATAAGGAATGTAGTCGTGGGTAAAAAATTTCTCTTTGCTCATAATTCTTGTTTTTTTGTAAAATTAGTAATTTATCTAAACTCGTAATCAATTCCTTTTAAAGCTTGTGTAAGAAGGGTATTTGGGGCGTCGGTTGCAATAGCACGCCCTTCTAGTTTTGGAGCAACAATGGGAAACTCCGCTAAATAATCCTCCATAACACTATGTAATAGGATCCCTTGTTTTACCGGATTATGTACATTCATCATGCGACACAATACATTATCAGGATCGCCATCCCTTTCGCAAGCCACCATGGTATAAATTTTTTCCGGATCCAAATTCTCACCCTTGATACAAACCTGTTGTACCCTTTTCCCTTTTTCATTTCCAATTGTAAACGTTACCTGCATGCCGTTAAAACGAACAAACCATCCACCGAATCGTTTGCTAGCGTCTTTAGAGAACGCGTTCTCCAGTTCTTTTTCTAACCAGTTCAATATTTGTTTTCCTTTTACATCGGCGGTCTTTACTTCCGAATTTACAGGCAGCATGCTCCACAGATATTCCCGGGTAATGTTAGCCAAGCCGGTTTTTGGATCAGGCACTAGAGGAGGGCAGAACCTGAAACCGTTAGACACAGCAATGTCGGTTTTGAATTTCCACATCACGGCATCGGTGATCAGGTTGTCCATGGGCGTTTCAATGATGTAATACCGCATCAAGGGTGTTTTGCTTTGTCCTAAAACTTCTTTCAATATTTTTCGAAAAGGTTTTTTAGCGCGCCTAACGGCCCTTTTCATGTTCTTATCTTCAGGATACTTTTCAGGATCCACCTCAAGCAACTCATAAACTTCGTCTTTCACTTTTCCATTCTCTAAAACGATGTCTAGTTTTCCAACAAACGAAGCAAATGCACCGGGCTCGGTAACCTTACTGTATTTTCCCTGTAATGGGGTCCTTACTCTTTCGTGTGTATCGGCGCCTAAAATGTAATCAACGCCCTCGGCACATTTTTGATTAGAAAGATTAACTTGTTGAGAAAGGCCCATGTGCGATAAAACAAATACCATATCGCATTTTTTTTCTTGACGCAATATTTTTACATATTTCTCCAGGTTAACCTCCGGTTTGGTGAACTTGATCCCGTTTGAGTAGGCAGGTGATTGTCGAATGGGCGTAAGCGGATCGTTATAACCCACAAAACCGATTTTTGTTCCGCCCAAATTAAAAATTTGATACGGTGGAAAAAGCAGGTCGTGTTCAAGATCATCGTTATGAAACATATTGGCACAAACTTTTACAGCCGAATAATTATTCATGTCCTTTATCAGCATTTGTTTGCCATAAGCTACTTCCCAATTACCGGGTAATACGAGATCATAGTTTAGTTTATTAGCGAGTGGCACAATGGCCCGCCCTTCGGTTAATGAGGCCATGGCACTTCCCTGAAAACAATCACCACCATCTACCAACAATGTGTTCAGTGGATTTTGTTTCCGAAGTTCCTCTACCATAGTTTTAAGCGTAGCAAAGCCACCCCGTTTTTTAAAGACCGGTTTTCCATTCTCAAAAAAGAATTCGTCGTGAATATCTAACTGCCCATGCATGTCTGAAGTGTGCAATATGGTAAAGCGTTGCGCTTTTCCGTTTGCAATGGCAGGATTTTTTATGATTTCACTAATTTTATCTTTTTCCTGTAACCAATACGAAATGGCGGGACCTAATCCTAAACCAATAGCGCTTATGCCGGCATACTTTATAAAATCACGACGGCCACTATCGTGATCCGATCTTCTTTCGGACGCATTCTCCAGCGGTTCGTGATGGCACGAACAGTTACAATTGGGATTATGGCATTTTTCCTTTTCCATTTTTAGTGAGGCAGTTTATCTTTCATAAGTCCGTATACATAGGTCCCAAAAACAGCACTGAGCAAAACTACCACTATCGGCAAATAGCTTGCGCCTATCAAAGCGTATAACGGACCCGGGCATGCTCCTGTCATGGCCCATCCGATCCCGAATAGTAAACCGCCTATCAACGTTCCTTTGTTAAATTCCTTACCAGTGATCTTTATTTCTTCACCTGAAATAGTTTTAATTTTGAACCGTTTGATGATCTGAATAGAAATGATGCCAACTACAATAGCGGAACCAATTATACCGTACATATGGAACGACTGAAAACGGAACATTTCCTGAATGCGAAACCATGAAACCACTTCGGCTTTTATTAATATAAATCCGAAAAGTATACCGAATATTAAATATTTTAAATTTTTCATTGTTGTGTTTTAAAAAGATAAATTCATGATAATGGGTAAAATAAACCAGGTCATTAATAAACCGCCGACAAAAAAGCAGCAGGTAGCAACTAATGAAGACAATTGTAAATTGGAAATCCCCATAATGGAGTGCCCCGAAGTGCATCCGTTGGCGTAGCGGGTACCGAAGCCAACAAAAAACCCGCCAACCACCATTAACAGGAATCCTTTCACAGTGAGTAACGAGTTAAAATTAAACACTTCGGTTGGCATAAGGCCTGAATAGTTTTTTATACCCAATTGATTCATGCTCTCAACAGCCGAATCGGAAAGCGCGATAGGATTTGGATTTTGAAATATCATGCCGGCTATGAGCGCGCCAATTATTACGCCAAATGCTAATACAAGATTCCAGGATTCGGTTTTCCAGTCGTAATCAAAAAACTTTGCTTTTGTTGGAATGCACATTGCACAAAAATGCCTTAAGGAGGAGGAAATGCCAAAGGCTTTATTGCCGGCGATCAATAATACCGGCACCATGAGGCCAATTAACGGTCCGGCAACATACCACGGCCAGGGTTGAGTTAAAATATTCATATTTTATTTTTTATTCGTGTTAATTTGTGAAATCTGTGGTAGCTTTTTTGCTTCTGCTATTGGTCCAAACGGACCATACTTATGTTGTTGTTCACTGAATTTATCGGCATATGGGCCAAAGGGATGATCGATCGGCTTACCTTGTAGCTTTGGCCAATCTTTGCTAAGGTCTTTTTTAGGACGTGGTTGAGAATTTACAAACGCGGCAATATCCCAGGCTTCTTCATCACTTAATTGCGGAGCATTATAAGTTACGTTTTGTGGCATGTTGGATTTTATGTAACCGGCAAAACGCGACAAACGGTAAAGCCCTGCGCCATTGTTGTAACTGTGTTCACCCCAAAGAGGAGGGTACTGGTACGTTAGTCCATCGGCATGCATTTTTCCTTCACCATTGGCCGTATGGCAGCTTTTACATTTTAGATCATACAATACTTTACCTTTTTCAGGATCTGCAGCTCGGTCAAGAAAAGCCACTTCCGTTAATCCCGACCCTTTTGGTTTCTCACCTTTAGGAACATCTTTCCCAAGCCATTTAATATAGGCAGTGATAGCCTGCATTTCATTGGAGTTAGTGTCGAGCGCTTGTCCGTTCAAACTTCTTTCAAAACAATCGTTAATCCTTTTATAAATACTTTCAATACTTCCTGAACGCTCGCGAAATTTTGGATAGGTACTCGCTACGGCGCTATAATTATTCCCAAAAGGTTTAGTGCCGGCAGCTAAGTGGCAGTTCTGACAATTCATGCCGTTGCTCATGGAAAGCATTTTTCCTTTAGGGCCTAAATAATAGGAGGTGTTGGTTATAAGATCACGACCGTACCGTATCTGTGCGGCATTTTTTTCTTCGCTTATCAATAAAGTATCAGGCGCCATCCAAACATCGGGTTTAACCACGGTTGATTCGGCGGTTTTGGTTTTAGGAATAAATTCTTTTTCCTCTTCTTTCAAAGTAGGGAGTCCTGTTATATTTATCACAATTAAAATAACAATAACGATCAGTAAAATGATAATGACGTTAATAAGCTTAGCTATTACCTGTAAATAGTTCTCTTTTTCGGGATTATTTTCTTCGGCACCTTCCATTTTACTGAAAGGCTAAATATAAGAATTAATTACTATTTTATTTCCTTGGAATCGTAATCAATACCCTGTTGTTTCAAAATATTTTTGGCTTTCCAGCCGTAAAAAGCCAGATAGGTAAAACAGGCTACTCCAACAAAATAACTACTTTGTATTCCTAACAGATCATCGCCGGCAAGCCAGCCTTGAAACAAACTGATAAAACCGCCGCCCATTATCATCATAATTAAAAAGCTGGATCCCTGATTAGTGTATTTTCCTAATCCTGCTATTGAGAGGGTAAAAAGGCATGGCCATAATGTAGAACAAAATAGTCCAACACTTATAAATGCATAAACACTTATCATGCCGGTAGCAAAAATTCCGGTTAAAAGAGCTACTATTCCCAAAAGCGAAAAAATAATTAGCTGTCGCGCCGGATTTCCCTTACTTAAAATATCACCTGCTATCATCACTACGATCACAAAAACATAGAGGTAAAATGGCGTGAGGTCTTTATTGGCAATTTTATTGGCCGTTAAAAAAACGCCAAAGGCCAGGTAAGGCATTAGAAAACGCATGATCTGTTTTACTCCTTTACTTAGATCAAATGCTTCAACAGCTCCTGTCCAACGACCGATCATTAAACTGGCCCAAAATAACGACACGTATGGAGCGGCGCCGTCGGTATTAATGTTGGCGTGTTGCCGCATAAATTCGGGAAGATTAGATGCGGTTGAAACTTCAACACCCACGTAAATAAAAATGCCGATCATGCCAAGTACAAGTTGGGGATAGGCCAGGGCACTTTTTCTTTCCGGAATTTGTGAAGAGAAAACGGCCTCTTTGTGTTCGATCTTATTGGGAAGTGAAGAGAATTTGAAGATCAGAGCGACAATAAGAAAGGCCGCCCCCAGAATTAGATAAG
The DNA here is from genome assembly GCA_044229775.1 of Bacteroidia bacterium. Taxonomy (GTDB): domain Bacteria; phylum Bacteroidota; class Bacteroidia; order B-17B0; family Aurantibacillaceae; genus JAHEYG01. Next base: position 3,512 of record JBGASH010000102.1, on the reverse strand, counting down.
GGATTTTTACCGCTTCAATACTATCCAGTTTTACGCCGCTGGTTAATGATCCAAAGATGGCATAACTTACTACTAACGGTCCGATGGTAGTACCAATATTGTTGATACCACCTGCCATGCTTAAACGTTGCGCGCCGATCCTGGCATCACTAATAGTTATCACTAAAGGATTGGCGGCTGTTTGTTGTAAAGAAAAACCTAAACCTACAATGAATAAGCCGGTGATCATTAATCCGAAAGAGGAAGTTTGAGCGGCCGGATAAAATAATAAGGTACCAACTGCTGAAATAACAAGGCCTAGGGCGATGCCGTTCTTGTAACCAATTTTATTTAAAATATCGCTGCCGTTCAGCTTTGATAACAGCATGTATATGACAGAACCAACAGTATAAGCAACGTAAAACGCGAAGGAGATCATTTGGCTTTGCCATTGCTCTAAATGTAATTTTTCTTTAAAAACCGGAATTAAAATGTCATTACTCGCAGCTACAAATCCCCAAAAGAAGAAGACACTGATCAAGGTTATAAGTGATGAACGCGAAACGGCCATAATGGATTAAAAGTAAGGATTTAGAGTGTAGGATTTAGGCGTTAGGGGGGCATTTATCAACATAGCATTTTTACTATTTCAGCACATTTGACATTTTATATCTTCTCTTTTCCATTAACTTCATGCCATGGAATTATTATCACCGAAGAATTGGAAAGATTATGAGTTGTTGGATTGTGGCGATTTTGAAAAACTAGAACGCTTTGGAAAATATATTACTATTCGTCCCGAACCGCAAGCCGTTTGGCCAAAAATCTATTCCAATAACGAATGGGAAAAGCAAGCGCATCTTAAATTTGTTCCTAAATCCAGTTCTACCGGTGAATGGAAAAAAATAAAAACAGCGCCTGATCAATGGGAGATCAATTACGAATTAGGAACAGGTGATGGAGAATTACAAAAGATCACCTTTCGACTTGGCTTAACCGCTTTTAAACACGTGGGTGTTTTTCCGGAGCAAGCCGTGAATTGGGACACCATTTATAACTATTTAACAGGATTAAACAAGCCAAAATTCTTAAATTTATTTGCCTACACTGGTGGGGCATCTTTGGCAGCTAAAGCGGCGGGCGCTGATGTAACGCATGTAGACAGCATTAAGCAAGTTGTAACCTGGGCCAATGAAAATATGAAAAAATCAAATCTGGATAATATTCGCTGGCTCGTGGATGATGCTTTGAAATTTGTAAAGAAAGAAATGCGGCGTGGTAATGCGTATCAGGGAATAATTCTGGATCCGCCTTCCTATGGTCATGGACCAAATGGTGAAAAATGGAAACTGGAAGATAACATCGCCGAAATGATAGAAAGTGTATTACAGATTTTGGATAAGGAAAAACATTTATTGATCTTGAACGCGTACTCATTGGGGTTTTCGGCCTTGGTACCTGAAAATTTATTACGGTCTTATGCTAAAAGTAATCGATCGGAATTAACGGTCGGGGAACTATACTTGAACGCAAAAAGTGGGGTGAAGCTACCGTTGGGTGTTTGGGGTAAATTAGAAAAATAGTTTATGAAATACAGTTGGCTAATATTTTTATGGATCGTAACGGCGCTTCCTGCGTCTTCTCAGGTTACCTGTGAAAGCTTGCATACGGCCGGCGTATTGTATAACTGTTTTGATATTAAATATGGAAAAACAAAATTGTTTAAAGCAGATACCGCTATTGTAAATAGAATGAAGCTTAAAACTTTTGAATTGAAAAAAGTAAGTGAATTGAGTGAAACTGAAAAAAACGAATTGAAACAATATAAATTGGAGTATGCTCCCGAAGACACGGTTATTTTTTACGATTGGGATGTTTTGCATAACGGTGAGATAGGCTATTATGGCAGGGCGGTTGGCAGAGTACGGATAAATTGTGCCGATAGTATTATGACCATTAGTAAATTTTTATTGAGAAAAGGAACAACCGATGATGTATCTACGCGGTTTAAAATTTTCAGGATGCATGAGAATGACTTTATTTTTTACGATAAGGATCATCCTTATATGAACATCAATTATTTCTTCAAAAAGTAAATTTGTTTGTAGAAATCGTCACGCTGAGCTTGTCGAAGCGCTTTACGATAAAGATCATCCGTACATGAATATCAATTATTTCTTCAAGAAATAATGTTCCAGAGGTTCGGAATTTATTTCTTTCCTTCTACCACCTTTATCTTCATTCTTACATTTTGTAATGGACGGTCATTCTTATCGGTTTTTACACCAGCAATTTTGTCGATGATCTCCAACCCTTCAATTACTTCTCCAAAAACCGTATAGTTGTTATCCAGGTGTGGCGTACCTCCAATAGTGCTATAAACTTTTTTTTGCTCCTCAGAAAAAGTATAGTGTGGTGTTTTATTGTATTCGGCAATTGAAACCGGATCGGTAAGTTGTTTGCATAAGAAAGTAATACTGTCATTCTTGTTTTGTTGTTGTAATCGAAGGTAAAGTGCTTTTAATGCCTGACTTTTTCCGCCAAAGGCAACGGTGTAATTTATTTTACTTACCACGTAATGGTTCACCCGTATTTCGGCTTTTTTTAAAGAAACTGAATCAAATGTTTTTCCCATCACAATGTAAAACTGACAACCCGAAGATTCTTTTTTTGGATTGATATCGTCGCCTTCGCGCGCCGCGCAAAGCCTTCCTTTTTTATGATAGATCTTTGGATTGAATTCGGCCGGGATCCAATAGCCAACATCTCCATTTCCTAAGGCGGCAGTGTCGTTGGCATGTTTGCTGTCGGGATCACCGCCCTGTATCATAAATTTATTGATTACCCTATGAAAAAGCAAACTGTCATAAAACCCTTTTTTAGCCAGTTTCAAAAAATTGTTGCTGTGTAAGGGTGTTTCTTTAAAGAGTTTGATTTTCATATCACCGTACGAAGTACTAAGAATGATGGTTTCACTCCGGTGCGTTTGTGAAAAGCAGGTATTTGCACAAAAAAGGCATAAAACCATTAACGATCTGATGGGACTTGACATTCTCGCAAATTTTTCTTAAATTCGAATATAGGATTAAATCCAGTAATAAAGGAGTATAAACTTAAAATCATCTGTCATGAAAACGAAACTTATTTTAGCAATAGCGGTAATGACTGGAATATTCGTTACCAATACTTCTTGTAATAAACATACGGATGTAAAAGCTACCGTTAGATGTCAGGATTCGCTTGGAAGAGTCATGCCTGGCGCCAATGTTCAGTTATTTGCCATGTGTAAGGATGGTATAGGTGGTAAGGTTAAAGCTGATGTTAAGGCGGAAGGTACCACTGACAATAACGGCGAGGTATCGTTCATTTTTAAATTACCTGCAATTTTCGATGTAAAAGTGACAAAGGGCGGATTGGTTGGTACAGCTATAATTAAGGTGGATGAACCCGGCAAAGAGGCGGAAAAGACGCTTATAATCCGCTAAATCGCTATTAAAAACACCCTTTTAATAAAGGGGGTATTACCCTTTGTA
>JBGASH010000101.1:0-10752 GCA_044229775.1 Bacteroidia bacterium | reverse complement strand
CATGGGTTGATTAGCGCTTGTGCTGAGATCGATGATCGATAAGCGAGTGTGTCCTAAATATACCGAACTGTCGTTCCAGGAATTTTTTGCATCAGGTCCCCGGTGAGCAAGACTGTTGGTCATACCCGAAATGATGGCAGACAGATCAGCCGTAGTGTTTTTTGGAACCGAAAATCCTGCTATGCCGCACATGTTATTTTATTCCGCTTAATTGTAAAAAGAGTTGGTCTTTCATCAAATGCGCAATGCCTTCTTCCAGAGGAATTAATTCACGATTTAAGATCTGTTTCATCTTAGAGTTATCGGGTTGTCTACGGGTCATATCCCCCTCTTTTAAGGGGGCTAAAAATTTTATTTGCGAGGTAGAACCGCTGATCTTTATAATGGTCTTGGCTAATTCGAGAACAGTGAATAGTTTGTCGCTTCCAATATTTATGACATCATTCACCAGAAGTTTTTCATTAAAAATCCTAATGATCGTTTCAATGGTATCGTCTACGTATGTAAAGGTGCGGGTTTGACTGCCATCGCCGTAAATGGTAATAGGTTCATTCTTTAAAGCCAGGGTTAAAAATTTAGGAATAACAAAATCCACACTTTGATTAGGTCCGTAGGTGTTAAAAAAACGGAAAATGGTAAAGGGCAGCTGATAACTTTGCCAATAGCTTCTGAAAAAACATTCGCCTACATTTTTTACTACTGCATAAGGAACACGTGAATTAAGTGGTGTTTTATATTCGTTTTGTGGGATCTCAACCGGTTCGCCATATACTTCTGAAGAAGAAGAATAATAAACGTGTTTTACGCCACAACTTTTAGAAAGTGATAAAATATTTTTGATACCGTCAATATCGTTTAGAACCGAGATGGGATTTTCCTGTGTTCTCAAAACCCCCACTACAGCTGCAAAATGAAACACGTAATCAAATTTATGGGCGAGCATAACGGGCGATAGCTCGGAGGAGTTGTTGCAATTGGCCTGAATGAATTGCCAATTGGTTTTTTCTTTAGATGGTAATTTTTCTTTGGAGCCTGTACTCAGGTCATCCAATATCACCACAAAATTATTCGGATCGGATATAAGTTTTTTTGCAAGCGCACTTCCAATATTCCCTGCACCACCAGTAATTAATATTTTAGTTGTTTTCATAAGTTCCCGCTTTCATTAAAGTATCGGCCCATTTATCAGGCGTGATCTGATGAGCCTTAAGGGCGCTTTTTTCAGCCATTAAGTTAAGCTTTTCTGTCGGCATATTCATAAATTTTTTCAGATGATTCTTTAACTGTTCTTTATTGCCGCCGTTGTAAATAAACCCGTTAACACCGTCTTCTAAGAACGTTTTGGCCGCACCAACCTTATCCGAACAAAGTAATGGAAAACCTGCCGAAGTGTATTCGTGAACTACCACGCCCCAGGGTTCAAACAAACTGGGCAAAACAAAAAATACTCCGGTATTTTTTATGATCTCTTGCATGCCACCTGCTTGTACAAATCCGAAATGTTTAATGTTCTTGTGTTCAACCGGTATAATGTTTCCCTTTCCCAAACACCATAATTCCCATTCGTTTGGATCTTCGTTTTGAAGTTCAATAAAGTTTTCCCATAAAAGTTCTATGCCTTTTTCAGCTTCGTAACGACCCACAAATAAAAAACGTTTTGGAAAATGCTGCTTCTTTAAAGATCGGTTATTAGTATAAAAGGAATGGAATAAATTGAAATCACAACTATAGGCCCCGGTTAAAATATGCGAAGTATCGAATCCTAATTTTTGTGCAAACCGCGACTGATCGGCGCCAGGAACAAAGGCAAAATTAAATCGTGATTTAATAAAAAGCCTGAAATAGACCGAGCCTAATAATTGTTTGAAAGAGCCGGTCCAGGAATTATCAAAACCGATCACCGAATTTTTAATGCGTAATTTTTTGAGTAATTTAAGGTAAGGCGGATGCATCCAGCCACCGGTGAAAACCAGGGATGGAGAAAACTTTTTGGTTGAGTTGTATAATTCTTCCTCGGTTAAACTATTCCGGTCTTTGATAACAATGTTGGGGTGAATGTATTCAAATTGAAAAGGGGCGTTAGGGTTGACCTGTTTACAAATAACCAGAATATGCGCGTGATGGTTCTTTGCAAGAACATTTAAACAGTTTACAAAATACCATGCAAGTTCTTCGTATAAAACAAGAATTTTCATTTAAATAACAAGCGGTTGTTTTTTGTAAATGTTTTTAGGCTTATCATAAAGTCCCGGTTGCGATGTAACGGCAGGTATTACAAAGCTTTGCTTATATTTGCAAATATAAGTTATTAAAATGGAAATTGAAATTACCCGGTACAAAGAAGCGATGGAGCCGCAGGTAATTAAATTGTTTGAACAGCAATATAAAGTTGATCCTTTCCGTTTCGGTACCTTGTTTAAAAATTTTTATTTTCACCCCTTCCAAAAAAATAAATGCTTGTTGGTGGTGGCGTTGGATGGCGATGTGGTGGCAGGATTTCAATCGTTTTTTTATTGGCCCTATACATTTTCCGGTAAAGTTTATAATTCTTATCAGTCGGGCAACTCTATTGTACATCCAGCTTATAGAGGAAAAGGTATTTTTAATAAAATGCTCGCGTTCATAGAACAGGAACAAGAAAAGGAAAAGATCGATTTTTTAATGGGTTTTCCGGTGAACGAATCTTTAAAAAATTTCTTAAAAGATAAATGGCACAATATTTTAAGTTTGAAGTGGTACGTAAAACCTTGTAATATATTGGGGTTTTTTAGCAACGCTTTAGTTACGAATAAGCACTTTAAAAAGGGTAGTGATCATTTTGAGCAGGGTTTTGTGCCTGATAACGTTATTGCAATTTGGAACGACAGAACGTTTGCCGATTGGCGAAAAAATTATCAGAACCAAATCGATCATTATTCGTTTCATTATAAAAAAGACAGCAGTGAGATAATTATTCATTTAAAAAGGAATAAGCGGAAAAAGATCATCAACGAACTTATTGTAGGAGCAATTTTATATAATAGCCAAGGTGCAGTTGGTTTAACCGAAGCAGCTTTGGAAGCGCTAATAAAGGCGGCGAAAGGTACTTTTGCCGTTCATTTCCTTTCTATTTCAGTAAATGAAGATTCCGTTTTTAATATTAAGAATGCGTTGGAAAAACTGGCGTTTAAGAGAACGGATAAGGCCATTCATTTTATTGTTAAGCCCTTTAAAGAAAATAATTTTGTAACGGAGCCATCGCGTTGGCTGCTTTCACGGTCGGATGTTGATACCTGGTAATATGAAACTGGATCTTAAAATACATTCGTTCAGTCATGTTCTTAAGTCGTTGCTTGGTAACGTCGAAAAATATTTTGGCGGTTTAAATTATCCGGCCAACGAATTGATCGTGGTAAATTACCATAGCACGCCTAAAAAATTCCTATTACAATTTGAAGAACAGTTAATGTTCTATAAAAAACAATTTACAATAATTGATCCGGCTCAATTATCGGATTACTATAATGGTAAATTAACCTCGGATAAATGTCACTTGCTGATTACTTTCGATGATGGCTTAAAAAATAATCTTAATGCTGTTGAGGTCATGAACAAGCATAAAGTAAAAGCGTTTTTTTTTATTGTTCCCGGATTTATTGATACGGCATCCACACAACAAAAAGAATTTTATTTAATGAACATTCGGCCGGTTGTGAACCCTCGCATTGATAATAACGAAGAAGATCTTACGCCGTTAGCGTGGAACGAGATCAACGAACTTATCCAACAAGGTCATATGGTAGGATGCCATACACTAACGCATACCTTATCTGTTGATAACACTAATGAAGGAAATTCTGAAAAGGAGATACTTAAAAGCAAATCGCGAATAGAAGAAATGACCGGCGTTAAGCTGAATAGTTTTTGCAGCATCAACGATACTTTAAAAAGCACCGGTGCCTTAGAGAAGAAATTAATTAATTTAAATTACACGTTTCATTTTACCACCTTTCCCGGTTTAAATTCTTACGACAAAGATCCGCATTTGATCAAAAGAAGAAATGTGGAAGTGTTCTGGTTAAAGGGCGCTTTGTATTACGCACTCGGGAAGACCGATCTTAAAAGATGGGAAAAGGCCATTGCTGAATATAGGGCTTTATGAATGTTCAACCGGTATTTCTGTTTCGGCTTCTTTTTCATCCGGATGATTCAATCCTTCTTTGTACTCCAAATATTTATTACGGTTAAAATAATACATCCAGGCGTAAAGCATAAATCCGCTAAACGTATAATTTCCCTGCCTGAATAATTGAATAAGTATCAATACAAGAAGCGCATTAGACAAAAGCCAATAATGTTCGTCTTCTTCACCGGCAAGATTTTTTGCAACATAAAACTTAAAAACGAAGAAGAAAGTAAAGATCAATCCCATTATTCCCAGCTCAGAGGTGATCCTTAAAAGCATGGAGTTGGCATCGGCAGTATTGAATTTATAGATCCCGCCCAAAACAGAGTTCAGGTTATATTTATCAAAGGCGATTTCGTGCGAGCCGAGTCCGCTCCCAAACAAAGGATTGTTTTTAAAGTTTTCGCCCGCAACGTGAAAACTGTTGTACAATACAAAGGAAGAACCGTGAACCCGCTCTAGGATGTGTCGTATTCGGAAAGTTTTTGATTTGTTCTTATTTTCTGAAAGTACATCATCAATAAATAAGGCGGTTAGTCCATCAACCCGCAATCGGAATTCTTTGGCTTGTTTATAGGCCACCACAAAGAGAAGCACCGTTACAGGAACAGCGATCAGTACATAGCGCACAAAACCAAAATTCATGGCCAGCAAAACAATAGAAAGAAAAATACCGAGGTAGGCCAGAGATGAAAAAGTGAAAAGGTAAACGAAAAGAATAACCAACGCTTTTTGTTTACTGATGAATTCAGTATCGCCTTTAATTAACGCATAAATACTCATGAAACATGCTGGGCCAAGCGATAAGCCTAAGCCGGAAGGTTCGCTGAAAGTGCTGTTGATCCTGATCCCAATACCGCCAAGTACTGGTCCCCATTTGTTTAAGTGTATAAAAAGTTTCCAATTCCATAGTGGTTCAATTCTGATCCAGAAGCCTATCCATTGAACTACACCAATTACTGCTACAAAAAAACTGCACTTCATATACATTTTAAAGATGCGTATGGTGTCGTATTCGTAATATTCAATAACGTAACGGTAAAAAATCAGGTTAAGCGCAATATTGGCAAAGATCTTAAAGAAATTGTTGAACTCGTTATTTCCTAAAAGGATATTTAAAATACCTGTTATGACAAGTGGAATTAGAATATAAAGCAACTCCCTTGGAAAACGGTAGCGAAAAAAGAAAACAGGCAATAAAAGGATAATTGGAAGATATGTTACATATAGCTCAAAGGGTTCACGGGTAAGAACGTGCCCGTTAAAGAATAAGTTTGAGAATATGGCAATATCAATAAAATTCATTAAATAATATTTACCTCGCGCTCCAGTTTAACACCAAATTTAGCAAATACCGTTTGCAAAACATGTTCCGATAAGGAATAAATTTCATCGCCGTTAGCGCCTCCTTTATTCACAAGTACTAAAGCCTGTTTATCATGCACGCCAGCATGGCCTTTTACAAAACCTTTTAAGCCGCTATGTTCAATTAGCCATCCTGCTGCCAGTTTATAATTGCCGTTATCGAGGGGATAAGACACCAATTGTGGGTTTTCGTTCTTCAATCTGGCATGTGTGGCTTTGTCTACTTCCGGATTTTTGAAAAAACTTCCGGCATTACCAAGTACTTTTGGATCGGGTAATTTGCTGCTTCGGATATTTATGACCGCTTTAGAAATATTTTTAATACTTAATTCGGCCCCCATATTCTTTAACTCATCGTTAATGGCGCCATAGGAAGTATTGAAAACCGGATTTTTAGAAAGCTTATAAGTAACGGAGGTAATAATAAATGTGTTTTTGTGTTGGTGTTTGAAAGAACTTTCGCGGTATCCGAATTCGCATGCTTTTTTGTCGAATACCTCTTTGGAGCCATCCTTTAAATTGATCGCCTCCAGTTCGCAAAAAAGATCTTTTATCTCTACACCATATGCTCCTATGTTTTGCATCGGACTAGCGCCCACACAACCCGGAATAAGCGAAAGATTTTCGAGTCCTCCATAATTTTTATCAACGCACCACATCACCAGTTCGTGCCAAAGTTCGCCCGCACCCGCTTTTACATATACAAATTCGTTATCTTCTTTTGTAATAGAGATACCTTTAATAATATTCCGGATAACAAGTCCCCCAAAATCTTTTGTAAACAAAACATTACTGCCTCCTCCAAGTATCAGTTTTTCATTGTTCTTAAACGTGTCGGTAACGATCAACTCCGCTATATCTTTTTCTGAACTCACCTCGCAATAATACCGGGCAAAAACCGTTAAGCCAAAGGTGTTTAAGGGTTTCAGGTTAATATTTTCACTTATTTGAAGCACTACTCAAAAGTACATAAATAAAGCCTTTTATTTTTTTACCTTTAAGCCAGTTTTAACAAAATATTTGTTTACAAATAAACATAAGAGAGTTACCGTAAGCGTTATTAACGACCTTGCAACCGATCAAAGGGTGCAACGAACCTGTTCTGTTTTACAAGAATTGGGTTATGAGGTTTTGTTGGTGGGAAGAAAACTGTCTAATTCACCTTCAGTGGATAATTTACCTTACAAAACAAAACGTTTAAACTTGATCTTTACTCAAGGGCCCTTGTTTTATTTTTTCTTTAACGTAAGACTTTTTTTGAAGTTGTTGTTTACCAAAAGCGAACTGCTTTATGCCAACGATCTGGATACGCTTTGGCCAAATTATGTGATCTCAAAACTAAAAAACATCGATCTGGTTTATGATAGTCACGAAATTTTTTGTGAGGTACCCGAATTGCAAAGCACACCGGTTAAAAAACAGATCTGGGAATCAATCGAAAGAAGAATAGTTCCTAAGCTAAAAAAGTGTATTACCGTAAATCAAAGCATCGCCAATTATTTTAAAGATAAGTATAAGACCAGTTTTACCGTGGTAAGAAACATTCCTTTAAAAACGGTGGATTTTGTGCCTAAGTCCCGTAAGGAAATGCATATGCCACAAGATAAAAAGATCGTTATTTTTCAAGGAGCGGGAATTAATATTGACAGGGGAGCTGAAGAATTGGTACAAGCCATGCAGTTTGTAGAGGGCGTTAAGCTTTACATTATTGGTGGGGGCGATGTTTTTCCGGCACTTAAAGAACTAACTTCGGAATTCAAACTCGACGATAAGATAGAGATCATTTCAAAGATCCCAAAAAACGAATTGCTTCATTATACGTACAATTCCGATCTGGGGATCACTATCGACAAAGACACTAATTTAAATTATCACTTTAGCCTTCCCAACAAGATCTTCGATTACATTCAGGCAGGCATCCCTGTTTTAGCAAGTAAACTTCCGGAGGTGGAAGGTCTCATTAAGAAATATGATCTTGGAGATGTGATCGAAGGTCATGATCCGAAGCAGATCGCTGAAAAAATTACTGCCATGTTATCATCTGATCGTTATCCAACCTGGCGAAAGAATACAATTATTGCGGCTCAAGAGAACACCTGGGAGACTGAAAAGCAAAATTTAGTTCGGCTCTTAAATACAATTGATACAAATTAATTTTATATTTGAATAATGGAATTCACAGCTCAGCAAATAGCCGGTTTATTGAACGGAACAATAGAAGGCGACGAGAACGCTAAAGTAAATAACGTTTCAAAGATAGAGGAAGGAAAACCCAACACGCTATCGTTTTTAGCGAATCCCAAATACAATCATTATTTGTACGAAACGGATGCCAGTTTGGTGATCGTAAACAATTCACTTAAGTTAGAAAAGCCGGTTAAAAAGACCTGTACATTGATCAGGGTTGAGAACGCTTATCAGGCCTTTGCACAATTATTGGAAATGTATGATCAGTTCAAAGGAAATAAAACAGGAATTGAGCAGCCGGTTTTCATTAGCAGTAAGGCTGTTTATGGCGAAAACTGTTACATTGGCGCGTTCGCTTATTTAGGCACTAATGTAAGAATTGGTAATAATGTGAAGATCTATCCGCATTGTTATATTGGCGATAATGTCAAAATTGGAGATAACACAGTTCTTTTTTCGGGGGTGAAGGTATATCATGATTGCATTATTGGTAAAGATTGCACTATACATGCCAGTACAGTGGTAGGAAGTGATGGTTTTGGATTTGTACCTAACAGCGAAAATAATTACAAAAAAGTTCCGCAGATCGGTAACGTGATCATTGAGGATCATGTTGAGATCGGCTCAAATACTTCCATTGACAGAGCAACAATGGGTTCAACTATTATCCGGAAAGGCGCTAAGTTGGATAATCTTATTCAAATTGCACATAACGTGGAGGTGGGTGAGAATTCGGTTTTTGCAGGCGGTGTATTCATTGCCGGTTCAACCAAGATCGGGAAAGATGTAATGATCGGCGGACAAGCCGGTGTAATTGGACATCTTAAAATTGCTAATGGTGTTAAGATCGCGGGTCAATCAGGTGTAGGCAACGATATTGAGAAAGAAGGAGAAATAGTGCAAGGCTCACCGGCATTTGCTATAGGCGAATATAAACGCTGTTATGTGATGTTCCGGAATCTGGCCAAACTAAACGACCGCGTAAGGGAGTTAGAGAAAAAAGCCAAGTAAAGTATTCCCGAATCTTGAATAAGATCACCAAAATTTTAGCCTTTATTCTTTTAGCCATTCTCATGGCGATCCTGGCCATGGTAGTTACTTACCAGGTGGCAATAAAGATCTCACCGCCTTACATCATCGACGAGCAAACCGGCGAAAAATATGGCGTAATGCCAATGGGGCAGCTGTTTCTGTCGGTACTCATCGCATTTGTTATCTTTGTGATAGCATTGGTATTTTTTTATGTTAAGTTTATACGAACTAAAAAGTAATTGAACAGCAGCACTAATATTTATTTTTCGGGACTCAATGGCTTGCGTTTTTTAGCGGCCATGGCGGTGGTTATAACGCATATTGAATTAATAAAGGGACAAATGTTCTTTGAAAACCTTTGGAGTACGAACAAATTGGTTTTTGAGTTAGGAGGCTTGGGTGTTGTATTCTTTTTTGTATTGAGTGGTTTTTTGATCACCTACTTATTGCTTGAAGAAAAAAAAGTTTCAAATACCATCAGCGTTAAAAAATTTTATTTGCGACGCATCCTCCGTATCTGGCCCTTGTATTATTTAGTTATTGTATTGGGATTTTTTGTTCTTCCGCATGTATCATTCATCGATATTCCTTTTCTTACCCGCCATTTGAACAATGGGTTCTGGTCGAATTTTAGTTTGTATATGCTGTTACTTCCAAATCTGGCTTTTGCTTTTTTTGGCGCAGTACCACATGTGGGACAAACCTGGTCGATAGGTGTAGAGGAACAATTCTATATTTTGTGGCCATGGCTCATAAAATATTCTAAAAATGTTTTGCGGACACTTTTAATTTTTATGATTGGTTTTATTTTGTTAAAGATTGTTGTCTTGTTTTTGGTGAGAACATTTCCGGGTAACGAGTTCCTGTTAGTGGTTAAACCTTTTTTAGCTATGACCAAAATGGAAAGTATGGCCATTGGCGGTATGGGCGCTTATTTGTTGTTTAATAAAATGTACATTCAAAGACTTTATAATAACATGATCCTGCTGAGCGCGATCGTGTTTTGTGTTGTTTTAATTTATTTTACTCCTGCCTTTATTCAAGACGGCATCCATCTGGTATATTCGGTTTTGTTTTTAGTGATCATCATCAATGTATCTTCTAATCCCAATAGTTTTTTGAAGCTGGAAGGACGGATTTTTAAAACGCTTGGCAATATTTCTTATGGCATTTATATGTACCACATGATCGTTATTGCCGTTGTTGTTGGGGTTCTGAACAAGATGGAATTTAAAGTGGATAATGGTATTTTATCGCAGCTTACGGTATATTCGTTAAGCACACTTCTCACCATTTTTCTCTCTTGGATCTCCTATAATTTCTTCGAAAAAGCATTCTTAAAACTCAAAATAAAGCATACCGTTGTTAAAAGCGGTAGTTTTGAATAGATTCTTGAAAATAAATACGCTTTCACTTGCAAAAAATCATTACTTTAGCCACAGCAGAGGCCTGAGTTTTGCTGTGTTTCTGTATTAAAAGCCGTTAAAATGAGCGATAAGCAAAGAACCATTAAGCAGTCGGTTTCCGTAACGGGTGTTGGTTTACATACTGGTAAAACCGTTACCCTTACCTTTAACCCCGCACCCGAAAATCATTGGTATAAATTTCAAAGAGTAGATGTGGAAGGACAGCCCATAATTGAGGCTGATGCCGATCTTGTTGTAGATACATCACGCGGCACAACGCTCGAAAAGAACGGTGTTCGCGTTCATACCACCGAACATGTTTTGGCTGCATTGGTTGGTTTAGGAATTGATAATTGTTTGATCCAGATAGACGCGCCTGAAATTCCTATTATGGATGGCAGTTCTTGGAAATTTATTGAGGCGCTTGAGGCCGCAGAAATTGTAGAACAGGAAATGGAACGTGATTATTTTGTTTTAAAGAATAACCTCACGTATGAAGATACAGTTAAAAAAGTGGAAATGCTGGCCGTTCCTCAGGATACCTACCGTACAACAGTGATGGTAGATTACAATAGCGAGATCCTGGGAACTCAACAC
>JBGASH010000100.1:0-10786 GCA_044229775.1 Bacteroidia bacterium | reverse complement strand
GATAAGAGGCGAAATCATGCGCGGAAAATTCAGGAACAGTTTCGAAAAACCGGAGCCATTTAAACCGGGTGAAGTAACAACAGTAAAGTTTGATCTGCCGGATGTATCTCACACCATTAAAAAAGGACATAAATTAATGGTTCAGATCCAAAGCAGTTGGTTCCCATTGGCCGATCGCAATCCGCAACAGTTTGTGGATATCTATCATTGTTCTGAAAAGGACTTTGTGAAATCGGAAATAAAGATTTTTCATAATGTGAAAGATGCTTCTCAGATCATTTTTCACGTAATAAAATAAATTGATGAATGTACAGGAAATAGTAGTTTGCGTATTGGTGGCAGGAGCCGTATTATTTTTGTTATTCAAATTTTTAAAGCCAAAGAAAAAGGAACAGTGCGAAACCGATTGTAATTGTAAGTAATGAAGATATTAAACGCACAGCAAATAAAAGCCTGCGACGCCTTCACTATAAAAAGCGAGCCCATTTCTTCTATCGATCTGATGGAACGGGCCGCCAACGCTTGTACACGGTATTTGCTTAAAAAATTTACCGATGAGCACGAGTTTATTATTTTTTGCGGTAAGGGAAATAATGGGGGCGATGGTTTAGCAATTGCGCGTCACTTATTGGTAAGAAGTTTTAACGTAAAGGTTTTTGTAATTGAACACAGCGAAAAGGCCAGCGATGATTTTAGTGCTAATTTAACGCGATTAAAAGAGCAAAAGGCAGAGGCGGTTACCCATATTGAAAATAAGAATGACCTAAAGAAAATAAAATTTTCGTCAGCAATTGTTATCGACGCCCTTTTAGGAAGTGGCATAAACAAATCCCTCAGTGGGATCTTGGAAGATACTGTTAACCTAATTAATGAGCACAAGAATTTTGTGATAAGTATCGATGTTCCTTCGGGTTTATTCATTGATACGGGAAATAAGGAAGAGGATGTGATCATTAATTCTGGTATCACATTAACCTTTCAGCAACCAAAACTCTCTTTTTTGTTCGCGCAAAATCAAAAGTATGTTCCGGCTTTCGAAATTTTGGATATAGGGCTTGATAAGAATTTTATCGCACAACAATCCTCGCCTTATTATTTTGTGAGGAAAGAAGACCTTAAGGTTTTGATCAAAAAAAGAAATAAATTTTCGCATAAAGGTAATTTCGGTCATGCGTTATTGTTAGCCGGAAGTTCCGGTAAAATGGGCGCAGCCGTTATTGCGGCGGAAGCTTGTTTAAGAAGCGGGGCCGGCTTATTAACTGTGCATGTTCCTAAATGTGGCGTTCAAATTTTGCAGGCCGCAATACCAGAAGCAATGGTGAGCGCAGATGAAAACGAGAATTTAATTACAACCTTTCCAAAAGCAGGAAAACACAATGCTATTGGGTTTGGCCCGGGTATAGGAACTGAAAAAGATACTGCACAGGTATTGAAACAAATTTTCAATTACAGTATTCCCGCTATGGTTTTAGATGCCGACGCTTTAAATATCCTATCCGAAAATAAGACCTGGCTTTCCTTTATGCCGGAAGCAACCATTTTAACCCCTCACGTAAAAGAGTTCGATCGCTTAACCGAAAAACACGAAAACGATTTCGACCGACTTAAAACCGCAATACAGTTTTCGCTTAAACACAACTGCATTGTGGTATTAAAAGGGGCCTTTACACAAACCATTATGCCCGATGGCAATGTTTTTTTTAATTCAACCGGTAACGCAGGTTTGGCAAAAGGTGGAAGTGGCGATACCTTAACCGGAATTATTTTGGGTTTATTGGCCAGAGGTTACAACGCGCCACAGGCGGCTTTAATTGGCGTATATGTTCATGGATTGGCGGCCGATTATGCTATTAAAAAGGCAAGCGTTGAAAGTATTCTGGCCAGTGATGTCATCCGTAAGCTACCTAAGGCTTTCTTAAAACTAAGCGAATAATATTTACCTTAATGCGAATAATAAAGAAGGGTTGTTAAAACTTGTTATCACCACCTTTTCCTTAAAAATTCGACGTTACTTTTATTAAAATTTCATTCCAATGGAAAATAGCGTTTCGTTATCACCGCAAAATAACCCGGAGCCGGGTTTTTTTACAAAGTACCACGCCATTATAAAAGGCATAATCATTTTTATTCTTCTTTTAATTTTTATTATCCCACAGGTAATAATAAACGGCCTTATCTATGAACGTGAAAGCAATCAGGAGGCGGCGTTTCGCGATATTTCCGAAAAATGGAGCGGCCGGCAAACTATAACGGGGCCGGTGTTGACCATTCCTTATTATGAATATTATCGCGATACCTCTAAAGTGTTACGCTATATTAAAAAGAACATTTATTTACTGCCGGACGAATTAAAGATAAACGGTGAGATACAGACTGAAAAGCGACACCGTAATATTTACGAAGTGGTGGTTTACAATTCAAAATTAAATATTGAAGGAGCCTTTGATAAGATCAATGTGGGTGAGTTTAATATTGAACCGCGCAATATCCTTTGGAACGAGGCAACCGTGATGTTAGGATTGAGCGATCTGAGAGGGATAAAGGAGAAACTGGATCTTAAATTCGACGACCAAAAATATTCTTTTAATCCGGGTATTGTTTCAACCGATCTATATGAAGCAGGGGTAATGACAAAAGTGAAGATCGATTCAACGGCCACCTTCTTAAATGGAAAGCATTCGTTTAAAATTGAATTGGATCTGAAAGGGAGCGAGCAATTGTTCTTTACGCCTGTAGGAAAAACAACCAATATTACCTTAAAATCCTTATGGAGTACCCCCGCGTTCAACGGGCAGTTTTTGCCCGAAAGTTCCAATGTAACTGAAGCTGGCTTTACCGCTAATTGGAAAGTGTTGCATCTAAACCGTAATTACCCGCAACAATTCATCGAGAACGCCTATAATTTAAATTACAGCAGTTTTGGAGTTGATCTGTTAATGCCTATTGATGGCTATCAAAAAACATCGCGTTCGGTAAAATATGCCATGATGGTGATATTGCTCACGTTCCTTATATTTTTTCTTATCGAGATAACGCAGCATAAAAAGATCCACCCTTTCAATTATGTTATAGTAGGATTTGCGTTGTGTTTGTTTTACACCTTACTGTTGTCGTTCAGCGAATATATGACCTTTAACCTGGCTTATATTATCGCTACGGTTATGACCGTTGGGGCGGTGTTCTTTTACACTTATTACTTATTTAAGGGCACAAGGGTTTCGCAAGCTATTAGTGGGTTGCTGTTGTTGTTGTACGGATTTATGTTCGTGATAATTCAATTAGAAAGTTACGCATTATTGATAGGTAGCTTAGGCTTGTTCATCGTAATGATAGCCATCATGAATTACTCTAAGAACATTGATTGGTATAATTTGGGAAGAAAAACGAGATAGAGAGAAATACGTATTGGAGTTTTTACAGGCTCCAATACGTTAATTGTTTTATTTTGTTTTTGTACATGCCTTTAACATCTACCAAAACCCCTTTGCTGGATAAAATGCTTTTAAAATAGTTTTCATCAAGATCCTTGTACTCTTTGTGATTAACTGCTATAATCACACCGTCATATCCTTTACCAAGTTTATTTAAACCAAAACCATACTCGTGTTGCATTTCGTCGCTATCGGCATGCGGATCAACGATCTCCACTTTTACGCCAAAGGATTTTAATTCTTTTACTATGTCTGCTACTTTGCTGTTACGGATGTCGCTTACATCTTCTTTAAAAGTGGCGCCCATCACCAGTACTTTTGATTTGGAAATATTTTTTCCTAACGCGATTATTTTTTTCACGCAGGTTTTAGCTACGTAAAATCCCATGCTGTCGTTCACGTAACGCCCGCTGTTTATAACGCGCGCGTGGTAACCCAATTCTTCAGCTTTATAAGTTAAATAATAAGGGTCAACGCCAATGCAATGTCCGCCTACAAGTCCGGGAGAAAATTTTAAAAAATTCCATTTAGTACCCGCGGCCTCCAATACGTCGTAGGTATTGATCTGCATCCGCGAAAAAATAATAGAGAGCTCGTTCATCAAAGCGATGTTAACGTCGCGTTGTGTGTTTTCAATGATCTTAGCTGCTTCTGCCACTTTGATACTGGATGCTTTATGTGTGCCTGGTTCAACAATGATTTCGTAAACTTTAGAGATCTGTTCCAAACTTTCTTTATCACAACCCGAAACAATTTTCAGGATCTTGGTAATAGTATGTTCTTTATCGCCCGGATTGATCCGCTCAGGCGAATAGCCTACTTTAAAATCTTTAATGAATTTTAATTTAGAGTGTGCTTCCAATACCGGAATACAATCGTCTTCGGTACATCCAGGATAAACGGTAGATTCATACACCACATAATCGCCTTTCTTCAAAACTTTTCCTACAGTGGTAGAAGCGCCTATTAAAGGTTTTAGATCGGGAAGGTTGTGTTCATCAATTGGGGTTGGAACGGCGATAATAAAAAAATTCGCTTTTTTAAGATCTTCCAGCTTGTGGGTAAAAGTGATATCGCAATTATCAAAATCTTTTTTGCTAAGTTCCTGACTGGGGTCAATGCCTTTTTGCATCATTTTAACCCTTTTCTCATTAATATCAAAACCGATCACTTTCACTTTTTTTGCAAAAGCAAGCGCAATTGGCAACCCAACGTAACCTAAACCTATTACGGCGATCTGAGATTCTTTTTTTAAGATTTTATTGATCATAAACAGTTCTTATTCCCTGATAAATTTAACTTCATTAAAATTAGCTTCGTAGTGGTAAGTGTATGGCGATTGCGAAGTGATGATCTTTTTTGGGCGCTCATAGGTAATAAAACCTTTTTTGATTCCAAATGCCGATATTTTGAAATTATCGCCATCAAATTTCACATAACCTTTTATTTCTTTTTGAATAATACCAATCGAATTATAAGAACCGGTACCATCCTGGTTAATGACGATCTGCTCAATGTTTTCTCCACCTACCGAATCCCAGGTACCAACAAATGTTAAGTTACTGGAAGGGATATCTTTTTTGTGACAGGATACAATTGCAGCTGCCATAAAAAGGATAATGGTGGTTTTTAAGAATGATGTTTTCATTTTATTTTGTTTTAATTAATGATGAGGGCCTGAGTGCATAAATTCGTTCAATGATGTCAACTACCTTTAAACCCTCTAACGCGTTTGTAGTGATTTTATTGGTTCCCTTTATGGTGTGAACAACATTTTCAATAACATTGTGATGTTTATTTGCCGACCCTTTATAAGAGCCATAGTCATTAGCGGCATTGGTTTCGGCTAATTGGGGTAAATCATAATCCTTAATATTACAAACCTCTACTTTATCCATATACTGTCCGCCAACTTTTACACTACCCTTACTGCCAACAATGGTCAGCGATGATTCTAAATTCTTATCCCAAACAGATGTACTGTAATTGATACAACCCATGCCGCCATTAGCGAAATCAAAGCTCACAAAACCGCTGTCTTCAAAATCCGTTATTTCTTTATGATTGAAATCGGCAAACTTGGCCTGAATGTTAGTGATATCTCCGAAAAGCCAATATAAAATATCGATCCAGTGAGAAAACTGGGTAAATAAGGTGCCTCCGTCAAGTTCTTGTGTGCCTTTCCAATTATCTTTTTTATAATAACGTTCATCGCGGTTCCAATAACAGTTTAGCTGAACCATATATATATCCCCAATGATCTTATTTTCTATGATCTCTTTTAACCAGGCGCTTGGAGGAGAATAACGGTTTTGCATCACACAAAACACATTCTTATTTTGTTGAAGGGCGGTAAAGATCACTTTTTCGCAGTCGGCTTTCGAAAGGGCCATAGGCTTTTCGATCACCACATTCTTCCGGTGTTCCAGTGCCTTAATGGCGTGCGCTGCGTGCAAACCGTTAGGTGTACAAACGTTAACCACTTCAATTTCGGGATGCGATTTTAAAAGTTCATCGTAATCCCAATAAAATTTTTCTTTTAAATTTTCAAGTCCCAGTTTTTCTTCCGGTAAAATATCGCATACGGCAATTAATTCGCAATCCGGATTCCTCCGCACCATTTCTGCGTGCCGCTTACCAATGTGGCCTTGTCCTATTACTGCAAACTTAATTTTCGACATAACTAATTTATTCTTCTAACGCTATTATTCTCCAATTTATAATTTTGTTTGCTTTCTTTACAAACAGCAATCCCATCTTTATTGAATTCCAATCGGTGACCGTATTCACTCATCCATCCTATCTGTTTAGCAGGATTACCAACTACTAATGCGTAAGCCGGCACTGTTTTGGTAACTTACGCGCACGCGCATATATATGCATATGATCAAATATCGTGTCAGATAAATATGTTTTAATTAGCGCCAATAGTGGCACCTTTTCCAACGTGTGTTTTGGCGTATTCCGATTTACGGTTAATAGCGCTTCGTGGATTAGTAACATTGGTAAACACCATCGAAGGCCCTAAAAACACATCGTCATCACAGGTAACCCCGGTATAAATAGAAACGTTGTTCTGGATCTTTACATTGTTACCTAAGATCACCTCGGGCGATACCACCACATTTTGGCCAATATTGCAATTCTGACCGATCTTGCAACCTGGCATAATGTGCGAAAAGTGCCATATTTTTGTGCCCTTTCCTATTTCACAACCTTTATCTACAATTGCACTTTCGTGAACAAAAAAATTATCGCCTGTATTCATAGGGACCGCAAAATTATCAATAAGTGCCTTAAATACAAATTATTAGTTAATACCTAAAAATCTAATAAACTGATTAGTAGACAATTGAATTTTAGCCCAAAAAATAAAGAAATAGTTTTGATTATTTTTTACCAATTATGAAGAAAAAGCGACCACTTTTAAATAAGTAAAGCCATTTGATTTTATTTTTTTCTTTTATTTTCTATATTTGAGAAAATTTAACACTTTTGTTAAAATTTACTAAAATTCTATTATAAAAACTATACCATGAGTTCAAATTTATTTAAGAAAAAGGTGAGAAATGCTCTAACAGTTGCAGCTTTGTTTTTTGGCGGAAACTTTTATGCCCAGTTGAATTTAAGCTGGACCGAAATGGGTCCTAACGATATAGGTGGTCGTTGCCGTGCAATGATCATTGATAAATTGGATGCTAGTGGTAATACTATTTATGCTGCCGGTGTTAGCGGGGGTGTATTTAAAACTTTAACTGCCGGTACAACTACAAATGTCAATACGCCTTGCTGGTTTCCGGTAAACGATCAGGCGGCTTGTATGATGGTTAGTTCCATGTCGCAGGCAAGTGATGGTAATATTTTCCTTGGTACCGGAGAAACTTTTGGTCGTGGTGGCGATGGCGCCGGACTAACCGCATTTGTTGGTGTTGGTCTTTTTAAATTAAGCCCCGGCGGTGTATTTACACTGGTAACCGACTCATCTAAATTTGGAAATATCAATGAAGTGGCATGTCACAATACCAATAAAGATGTCATTTATGTAGCTAGTGAAAAAGGATTAATGATCACAACTGATGGAGGTGCAAACTGGACACCTGCCAGTTCAAGTACTATTGCTGCGATGGACGTGAAAGTGGATATTGCCGGTGGTGTTTATTACACAGAAGGAACTGTTAAAGGTTCTACTTCAAAAGTATATTATAGTTCAACCGGTGTTGCCGGATCTTTTTTGGATATTACCCCTACAACTGTTACAAGTAACCGTGGTCGTATGGAAATTGGTGTTTCACCTACCGATGCCAATTTTGTTTATTTGTCAATTGCCAATCCCTTCCCAACAGCCACTGGTGGTGCGGTTCCTGGAGGTCTAAATTCCTTATTTGTTTCAAATACTAAAGGAAGCAGCTGGTCGCTTATTACCATTGGTACTTCACAATTCGATCCATTCGTTTCTTCAGCAACAGGAAGAGGAGTTGGTGATTATGCTAACACTATTGTTGTTTCTCCTAGTTCTCCTTATTTCATCTTATTTGGCGGCTACACCACGCATTATTGGTCGCAAACTTCAAGCGCTACTTTAGGTCAGGGACTTTTTAATCAGGTGGGGATTGAATTTTATATTCCTCAGGCAGCGCAATTTTATATGCATCCTAAAATTCATGATCTGAAATTCTCAAATGGTTATGGTTATGCTGCTACTGATGGTGGTATTTACCGGTTACAGCTTGGCAATTTTGGTGGATCTATTCTTTCTTTGAATAATGGTTTAAATATAGCACAGTTCAATGCTATTGGTATGGAAAATTATCCGTACAAAATAAGCGGATCGGCTAATGGAAGTTCTGTAACCGCACGTGGTGGTGTTGCTGGTGGTACCAACGGAAATGCGTTAAGTTATATTCAGGGTAATTTAGCTAACACCAAAGCTTCGGTTACCTTTGGTTTTGATAATGCTTATCAAACCGACTTCTCTAAAATTTTACCAAACGCTTTATTCTATTCGGGTTCTTTTGGAAGCATTTACAGAACCATCGATATAAAAGTTAACTCTCCTGCAACGTTCTATGATAATACTTATAAAACAGTAGCTGCCGGCGGACCAGGAAACAGCGCTTTTGCTTTCGAAAATACACCAATGCGTTTATGGGAAAACTATGGTCAGGTAAACCCGCCAACCGATTCAATGATCTTTTTAAATTCTCCAATTAAAACCTTCTTTTTTAATTTAAATAAAACCCAAAAATCATTTGGGATCACCATAACGCGTCCGCAGCGTTCAGCTAAATACGACTCTCTTTACATAACATCTTCCAGCACAAAAAAATTAGGTCAGCCAACAGTGCTTACCTACTCAATTAATAATACTTCGCCGGCAATGTCTTCAACGGCTTCTGCGGTTAATAATAATACTGCTCAGGCCACCTTTACGGTTAATAACACACGGCCAAACAATACAATGAAGTACGATTCTATTTTTGTGAAGGTGACCACTATTAAATCATTATCTCACCCAACAGTGGCAACCATTTCATGGACCACTACACCATCTACACCAACGGCTCAAGCTACATTTACCGTGGCTATGACCAGACCACAGGTTTATGCAAAATATGATTCCATTATCATTAAAACAACCAGTTTTAAATTGCTTAGTCCGCCAACTACAACGGCGCAAACCATTCGTATGAAGCCGATCTATACCGGTAGTACTATAACCGGTTACGTTGTGCTTGGTGCCAACAATACCCCTACAACAAACAATCAGGCGTTTTTGGTTAGTAGTTTAAGTGACAGTCTTCGTTTCAAATTTTTAGTACCGCCTAAAGATTCTTCTAACATTATTGTGATGTTCAAGTATAAATATTATCAGAACCTTACAATTCTTCCTGCTTATACAGGAACTGCAATAAGCAGTTATACCGTATTGAACGAAGCGGTTACTACACCAACCACAAACAACATGGTGTTTTTAAATCCAAGTGGACCGGATAGTATCCGTTTTACACCTTACACTGTTCCTGATTCAAGTACTTTCTTTGTTAGATCAAAATACAAAGCGCCTGTTACATTTACAATCGCTAATGTAAGAGCAAATGGAACTTGCAAATACGATTCGATTGTGATCAGAACAGTAAGCAACAAATTAGGTTTATTTAAAGTTCCTTCTCAAACCATTACTATTGTTCCGGCTTATACAGGTAGCAACGTTACAAGCTATAATATTAGCGGATCAACCTCTACGAACAACATTGTATTTATGAATTCGAATTTAAATGACAGTATTCGTTTCACATTTAATACACCTCCAAACGATTCATCTTATTTCTTTGTGAGATTGAAAAGCAAGTATTCACAAAATATTATTATTGTCCCACTTTACTCAGGCTCGGCACTTACTACAACCTATACTGTAACAGGGGAGGCAAATACTACTTCTGCGTTAAATAACACCATTACACTAAAGCCAACGTTATTAGATAGTATCCGTTTTACATTTAATACGATACCGGACGACTCGACCACAATAACAACAGTGGCTAAATTGAGATACAATACCGGCGATTACATTGTTTTAACCAACAGTGATATTACAGGTGTTGATCTTAAAGACAGTTCAGTTGTAGGTACGCCAATTTACAGCTGGAGCAACGTTAATTACCGTAAAGTACGTTTAGTAAAATCGGCACGTTTAGCGGTTGGATTAAATGGTTGTGTTGCTGTTCTGAAACGCCCATTAAACTTTGCTACCGGAATTGATTTTGTGAAACTAACCGGCGCTAATTCGCGTTGCGATAGCGGTAACACCTCTAAACCAAAAGTTATTCCTCAAAGAGGTGTTGTTACTAAATTAGAGTGGGCGAATGATGGCAGAAATATTTATTTTTCTACTAAGTATAACGATACTACCTATTATTTCTATCGTATCTCAGGAATTGATTTTATTGGTGACTCAACAAGTGGTGATTACACTGGTAAATTTACTTCCGATGTGGATTCAACCGGAAACAAGCCGCACAAAGCCGCTACAACCCGTTTAACGCCATTAGGTAAATTCAAATATCCTGTAACCAGTATTTCGGTATTGGCGGCTGATACAGCAGTATTAGTAACCACCGGAAGTTATAAGAACAAAATTGGTACGGTTTATTACAGTAATGGGAACATTAAAAAAGCACCTGTAGATACTTCATTTGCACTAACCAATTTTACCCTTAAAAATGGTACGGGCGCAACCGCGTTGCCATTAATACCTGCTTACTCGTCGTTATTTGAAATGCACGATAATAAACGGGTATTGGTAGGAACAGAAACAGGCATTTACAGCACATTGGATATTACCGCGGCCGCTCCGG